>JAFGEZ010000031.1 GCA_016931295.1 Candidatus Krumholzibacteriota bacterium | reverse complement strand
CGCCCGATGTACAACATCATCTTCACCGACGGCGATTCCTCGACCTTCTTCGCCCTGACGGTCGGATACTGCTTCTGATGCGACCGCGGATCGTCGCCGCCATCCTCCTCGCCGCCTGCGCCGCGCTGGCCCTCGGCGCCGCGCTGGCGGCGCGCGGCGCAGGCGTCGCCGCCACGGGGCCCGACGAGGCGCTCTTCCGCCTCGTCAACGGCGCCGCCGCCAATCCCGTCCTCGACGTCGTCATGCCGGTCGCGACGGACCTCGACCGCTGGCGCGTCCTCTTTCTCCTCGTCTGGGCCGCCCTCGTCATTTTCGGCGGGGCGAAGGGGCGCTGGGCCGCGCTCGGACTGATCCTCCTCGTCGCGGCGAGCGACCAGCTCTCGAGCAACCTCCTCAAGCCCCTCGTCGCGCGCGCCAGGCCCTGCGAGATCCTCGGCGGCGTCCGGATGTGGCGCGGAGACGCGGGATGGATCGAGACGCCCCTCGAGGTGACGCGGTCGTGGAAGTCCTCGTTCGCCTTCCCCTCGAGCCACGCCGCCAACATCACCGCCACGATGTTCTTCCTCGCCGCGCTCTACCGGCGCGCCCGGTGGTGGCTCGTCGGCGTCGCGGTCCTCGTCTCCCTGTCCCGGGTCTACGTGGGGGTGCACTGGCCGAGCGACGTCCTCTTCGGGATGGCCCTCGGCGCCGCGCTGGCGTGGGGAGCGGTGTCGCTTCACCACAGGATGGCGCCGCCCGCGCCGGCAACGCGGACAGGCCCGCCCGGGGACGCGGACGGACCCGCCTGAGACGCGGTCGATCGCTTTTCTACACGACGAGCACGGGGCAGACGGCGCGCTGGATGACGCGCGCCGCGGTGGAGCCGAGCAGGAAGTCCCCGATCCCGTGCGAGCCGGCCTGCCCCATCGCGACGAGGTCCACCTTCTCCGCCGCGGCGAAGGCGCGGATCCGGTCGATCGCCCGCCCCTCCTCGACGACGTAGCGGACCCTGATTTCGTCGAACTTCGCCCCGAGGACGTCGCGCATCTTGCCCTCGACGCGCTCGTTGAGCTGCGGGTCGAGCTCGAGGATCGAGGTGATGCCCGAGGTGTAGTAGACGGGCGGGATCTCGACGTCGACGGCGTGGAAGACGATCACCTCGGCGCCGGTCATCCCGGCCACCGCCTTCACCCAGGGAACGGGCTTGTAGGATTCCTCGGAGAAATCGATCGGGAAGAGGATCTTTTCGATGCGCACCTCCCCGGTCGCCGGATCGAGGAACTCGTGCTCGGGCTGCTTGACGACGAGGACCGGGGCCGGGGCGTACCGGATGACGTTCTCCGTGACGCTCCCGAGGAGAACGTGACGCAGGCCGCTCCGGCCGTGCGTGGACATGACGACGAGGCCGACATCGCCCTCGTCGCGGAGGAACTCGAGGATCGACGCGTGCGGCGACACCCCCTGGACGATCTCCTCGCGCACCGCGATGCCGTGGTCGCCGAGCTGCTCGATGCAGACCTGCAGATCCTCGCCGGCCATCCGGCGCACCTCGTCGCAGTAGGCCCCGAGCGCGGGAAAGCGGTGCTCGGGATCGTTGGGATCGTGCTCGTAGAGGGTGACGGCGTGCAGCATCACGAGCTCGGCGTCGAAGAGCTTCGCCATCCGGATCGCGTAGGGCAGGGCGTGGTTGGCGAGCTCCGAGAAATCGGTGGGAAAGAGGACCTTCGTGACTCCGGGCATCGTGGACCCCCTCGCATTCGATAACATGTTGATTACAGGCCTGTTGCGATCCACCCCACCACCGCATCCCCGCGACCGATGCTACGGGCGCGCGCCGGGGGTGTCAAGGCGAAAGGGGCGGGCGGGCGCGACCCGCGGCGATTCGGGCGGCGGCGGGAAGCCGGCGGCGGAAACGCCCCCCGTTTCCCCTCGGGCGGGCCGCGACAATCCCTTGAGACCTCCGCCGCGCCGGTGTATACTGGCGCGACGGTTCGTTCGCGATCATCCGCAACCGGCGAGGCGCGATGCGCACTGGCAGCCCCGACAGGCAGATTTGCAGGGCCGCGATCCTGCTCGCCGCCGCTCTCGCGGCGGGGTTCGTCGTATCGTCGCTCTCCCTCCCCGGCCTCGGCGAGGCGGGACGGCGGGCCCTCGGCATCTTCGCCGTCGCGGCGATCCTCTGGATCGCCGAGCCCTTCCCCCTCTACGTGACCTCCTTCGTCGTCGTGATCCTCGAGGTCGTCTTCCTCGGCCGGCCCGGCGGGCCGCTCGGCCTCGCGGCCGGCGGATACGCGATCTTCATGCGCCCCTTCTTCGACCCGGTCGTCGCCCTCTTCCTCGGCGGCTTCGTCCTCGCCCGCGGCGTCACGCGCTACCGCCTCGACGAGCGGATCGCGCGGGGGATCCTCTCGCGGGTCGGCGGCAGGCCCCAGATGGTCCTCCTCGGCATGATGGTGACGACCTCGGCCCTCTCGATGTGGATCTCCAACACGGCCACCTGCGCGCTCATGATCGCCGTGGCCCTGCCGGTCGTCCACTCGCTCCCCGAAAACGAGCCCTTCCGCACGGCGATCCTCCTCGGCATCCCCTTTGCCGCCGACATCGGCGGGATCGGCACCCCGATCGGCACGCCGCCGAACGCGATCGCCATGGGGATCCTCCGGCAGACGGGGGCCGAGCTCGGCTTTCTCGACTGGATGGCCCGGGGCATCCCCGTCGTCATACTCCTGCTCTTCGTAGCCTGGACGCTGCTCCGTCTCCTCTACCGGCCGCGCGCGGCGTCGATCCGGCTGCCCGACGCCGCCGTGCCGCCGATGGACCGCCGGTCGTGGCTCGTGCTCGGCGTCTTCGGTATCGTCGTCGTCCTCTGGCTGACGGGCGGTCTGCACGGCGTGCCGGCCGCGGCCGTCGCCCTCCTGCCCTTCGTCGTCTTCTTCGGGTTCGGCTTTCTCGACCGAGAGGACCTGGGGAAGCTCGGCTGGGGCGTGCTGCTGATCATCGGCGGGGGGATGAGCCTCGGCGTGGCGATGCGCGAGAGCGGCCTCACCGCGTGGATCGTCTCGCAGCTGCCCCTCTCCGAACTCGGCACGGCGGCGATCCTCTTCGTCCTCGCCGGGGCGGCCGTGGCGATGACCACCTTCATCTCCAACACGGCGACGGCCAATCTCCTCCTGCCGGTCGTCGTGGGGATCGCGGCGATCGAGCCGGTGACGAGCGCGGTCGTCGTGGCGATGTCCGCCTCGGCCGCGATGATCCTGCCGATCAGCACCCCCTCGAACGCGATCGCCTACGGCACGGGGCTCGTTTCGGTGCGGGACATGATGCGCGCCGGCTCCATCGTGGCGGTCGTCTCGGCCACGGTGATCGTCCTCTTCATCAGGTACGTCTTCTAGATCAGCGGCCGGGGCCGCTCCATCGCAGCCCGGCGACGAAGGTCCGGCCCGGCATCCGGTAGAGCCCCGCCTGCCCGCTCGGCAGGTCGACGAAGACGTCGCAGCGCTCGCCCGCGAGGTTGTCGACGCCGACCCAGAAGACCGCGCCGCCGCTGACGGGGATCCCGACGTCGAGATCGAGGACGGTCCATGCGTCGATCGGCAGCGTCTCGTCGTCGCCGGCATAGTACTCGTCGATGCGCCGTCCCTCGAGCCGCGCCGTCCCCCGCTCGTGTTCGACGGCGATCCAGGCCCCCGCGGTGACGCCGGGCCGGCCGCGCGTGCGGCCGTCGGTGTCGAGGAGGGAGAGGGAGAGGCCGCCGGAGAGGAGGCCGCGCCACTGCGCGTCCGCCGATGCCTCGATGCCGGTGAAGAAAACCTCGCCGACGTTGTCGAAGCGGAAGAGGGGCGGGGCGTCGGGGTTCGGGGCGAGATCGACGAAGCCGTCGCCGGTCATGCGGAAGACGGAGAGGTCGACGGCGAGGAGGTCGCCGAACGAGCGGCGGACGCCCGCCTCGACGTTCCAGACGCGCTCCGCCTCGAGATCGGGATTGGAGACGGGGAACATGAAGAGCTCGTTCAGCTGCGGCACGCGGAAGCCGCGCGCGACGCTCGCCCGGAAAACGGTCGATCCGCCGGCGTGCAGGACGATCCCCGCCGAGGGGCACAGCTCGCGGCCGGCGTACTGGTCGGCGTGGAGGCGGAGGCCGCCGGAGAGGATGACCGCCGCGGCGGGCCGGTACTCGGCCGTGGCGAAGATGCCGCCGTCGCGCTTCTCCCACTCGCCCACCGGCGCCCCGAGGCTCTCGCCCCAGAGGAGGCGCAGGTCGGCGCCGCCGCCCACCTCGAGTCCGTCGACGGGCCTGCCGCAGAGGTGGACGGCGAGCCCGTCGGTGCGGTCGCGCGAATGCCAGCCGTCGTCGAACCGGTGCTCGCCGAAATTCCGGTACCAGCGAGCCTCGACGTCGATCTCTCCCGCCTGCCCGGCGAGAGAGGCCTCGGCGCTGCCCCGCTCGTAGTCGTTCCACGTGCGGGCGATCGTGGCGGGGTCGTCGGTGGAGCGCAGGGGCTCCTCCTTGTAGCCGTCGAAGAACTTGCCGCCGATCTCGAAGCGCAGCGAGGGCGAGAGGAGCGCCCCGGCGCGGCCGATCACGTCGTAGCCGCGGTAGCCGCTGTGCTCGACGTGCCCGTCGGAGACGCGGCGGTCGGCGCTCGCCGCGGCGTAGAAGCGCTCGCCGCCCCAGGCGAGGCGGCCGGTGGCGACGCCGGTCCCGTTTGAGCCCCCGCCCCCGCGCATCTCGAGATCGAGCCCGGGGCCGACGGCGCGCGGGATGATGTTCATCACGCCCCCGATGGCGCCGGAGCCGTAGAGGACGGATGACGGCCCGCGGACCACCTCGATCCGCTCGACGTCGTGCAGGAGGAAGGAGTGGGTGATCGTGCAGCCGTAGAGCGCCATCGTCTCGGGTCGTCCCCCCACGAGGACGAGCGAGCGCCGCCCGCGGGAGCCGAGGCCGCGGATGCAGACGTCGCTCCGTCCGAACCGGCCGGTGCGGTGGACGAAGACGCCGGGGCAGCGGCCGGCGAGATCGGTCGAGGAGTTGGCGTGCGAGCCGCGCACGCGGCGCCGTCCGAGGACGCTGACGGAGCGCGCGCACTCCTCCACCGGCGAGCGGAACCGCTTCCCCGTGACGACGATCTCCGGACCCGGCCAGACCCGCAGGCTGTCCGCCTTCTTCGCCTTCCGCCCCTGCTTCCGTTTCTCCCCGCCGGCGGCCCCCGCCGGCGAGGCCAATACCATCGCCGCCGAGACGATGATGATCCCCGCCATCGCGCACCTGCGCAGCCTCGTCACCCGAGACCTCCCGTTCGTTCCTGCCGCGCGGTCCCCGTCGCCGCGCCGGTGACACGGTAGCGGATTCCGTAACACGGACGCAAGAGAAAATCGTGTTACCGGACTTGTTTTCGTGCCACGACCGCGATAATCCTTGAGCCGGCCCGCGCGTCCGGCGTATCAATGGATGCATGGCGCGCCGACGGGAGACCGGACTCTTCGTCGACGAGGGCTTCCTCGCCCTCGTCGTCGTTCTCGTCGCCCTCGTGATCCGGCTGCTCCACGCGTGGTTCACCGCGAAATACAACCCCCTCGCCGCCGACCTCGTCCTCGACGCGGCCGGCTACGACCGGTGGGCGCGCGTCCTCGTCTGGGGCGGCGAGCTCCCCGCCACGCGGCTCATGCAGGCCCCCCTCTATCCCTGGTTCGTCTCGATCGTCTACCGGATCTTCGGCCCCTCGCCGACGGCGGTTCGCGTCGTCCAGGCGATCCTCGGCACCGCCTCGGTCGGCTTCACGGTGACGATCGCCCGGCGGCTCCTCGGCTCCTCGGCCGCGGGGATCCTCGCCGGGCTTCTCATGGCCTGCTACCTGCCCCTCGTCTTCTACGAGGGGGTGCTCGTGCCGGCGACGCTCGTCGTCTTCCTGAACCTGCTCTTCGTCCTGCTCTTGACGACCGAGTCGGGGCCCCCGCCACGCGTCAGGCTGCTGGCCGCCGGGCTCGTGCTCGGTTTCTCGGTCGTCGCCAAGCCGGTCGCCCTCCTCCTGCTGCCCTTCGCGCTGCTCCACCTGCGCTTCGGCGGCGGCGGACCCGGGAATGTGAACGCGCGCAGCGAGGCGCCGCGGCGGCCGGGGCGGGGCTTGTCCGCCCGGGCGGCCGTTTTCGCCGCCGGCCTCGTTTTCGGCGCATCGCCGCTCGCGATCCGCAACCTTGCGGTCACCGGCGATTTCATCCCGCTGACGACGGGCGGCGGGATCAACTTCTACATCGGCAACAACGCCGGGGCGAACGGTTTCTACGCCGTCCCCGACTGGGACGGGCGATCGCTCGGCGCGACGCCCGGCGAGCAGTGCGAGCGGATGTACGAGGTGGCGGCCGCCGTGACGGGGCGGCCCGTCTCTCACGCGGAGATGTCGAACTTCTGGCGAGACCGCGGCCTCGACTGGGCGCGCGGCAACCCGGGCGCGTGGGCGGCGCTCGCGTGGCAAAAGACGCTCTTCTTCTGGAACCGCTACGAACGGGCGAACGTCGAGAGCATCGCCTTCCACCGCCGCTTCCCGGGGATCGTCGCCGCCCGGCTCCCCGGCTGGGGCGTCGCCGCGCCCCTCGCGATCCTCGGCATCTTCCTCACCGCGGGCCGCTGGCGCCGCCTCTGGCTCCTCTACGGGCTCGTGGGCGCCTATTTCGCCGCCGCGGTGATCTTCTACGTCCTCGCCCGCTACCGGCTCCCCGCGGTCCCGGCGCTGGCCGCCTTCGCCGGGGCGGCCGTCACCGAGCTGCTCCGGATGATCCGCGACCGCCGGCGCGCCGAGTTCGTCCTCATGATCGCGGCGTTCGTCCTCTGCGCCTTCTTCGTCAACAGGACGGTCGCTCGCGACACGCCGGGGCTGGAGGCGGGCGGTCTCGTGCGCCTCGGCACGGTTTTCGCCCGCCGCGGCGACACGGCCGGCGCCGAGGCGGCATGGCGGGAGGCGCTCCTCGTCGATCCGTCGAACGAGGCGGCGCGGCAGGCCCTCGAACGTCTCGGCCGGTGACGGGCACCCGGTTCCGCCGCCCGCATGCCGCCGAAAGGAACGGGGCGCCCGAAGGCGCCCCGTCGTCGTATCGATCGCATCCGCCCGCCTGGCGGCTATTCCGCCACGGCTTCGGCCGGTTCCGCCGGCGCCCCGTCCCGGACGAGCCACTGCTCCATCCAGTCGAGGATCGACGCGTACCAGAACCGCGCGTTGTGCGGCTGGAGTATCCAGTGGTTCTCGTCGGGGAAGCGGATCATCTTCGAGGGTACGCCGAGCCGCTGCAGGGCGGTGAACATCGTCTCGCCGCCGGTGATCGGCACCCGGTAGTCGAGCTCCCCGTGGATGATGAGGTGGGGCGTCGAGAAGTTCTTCGCGTAGCGGATCGGCGCCATCTCGTCGTAGAGATCGGGGTTGTCCCACGGCGTGCCGCCGAGTTCCCACTCGGGGAACCACAGCTCCTCGGTGGAGCCCCAGCTCGACCACTGCTCGGCCTCGCCGGCGTGCGAGACGAGACAGGAGAACATCCCGTCCTCGTTGTGCCCCTGGAGCCAGTTGCAGACGAAGGCGCCGAAGGAGCCGCCCCACGCCCCCACCCGCTCCGGGTCGATCCACTCGTTGTCGGCGAGGACGCGCCGGACTCCTGCCCTGATGTCCTCGATGACCTTGCCGCCCCAGTCGAGATTGATTCCGTCGGTGAACTCCTGCCCGTAACCGGTCGAGCCGCGCGGGTTGCAAAAGAAGACGGCGAAGCCCGCGCCGGAGAAGACGGCGAACTCGTGCCGGTAGGCGTAGCCGAACATCTGCTGCGGACCGCCGTGGATGCGGACCATCATCGGGTATCGCTTCGACGGATCGAAGTCGATCGGCTTGACGAGGAAGCCGTGCACCTTCGCGCCGCCGGCCCCCTCGTACCAGATCTCCTCGGCGTCGGGAACGTGGTGCGCCGCGTAGAGCTCGCCGTTGACGTCGGTGAGCTGCTTCACGCCGCGTCCCTTCCGGTCGCAGCGGAAGATTTCGTAGTAGTGCGTCATCGGCCGGTAGAGATAGACGAAGAAATTCTCTTTCGGCCCGGCGTCGACGCCGAGGTGATAACCGCGCCCCGCCGGTCCGTCGCCGCCGATCACGAGGCGCACCTCGCCTCCCTTCGCCGGCACGGCGAAGAGATCGATGTTCGCCCGGTCCTCGGCGGAGATGTAGATCTGTTTGCCATCGTCGGCCCAGAAGAAGGATCCCACGGAACGGTCCCAGTCCGGAGTGAGCGAGCGGGGCTCGCCGCCGGGCAGCTCCTTCACCATCAGCTCGTAGCGGTCGCTCTCGTAGCCGGGGCGCCGCGTGGCGCGCCAGGCGAGGCGCTTCCCGTCGGGCGAGAGGCGCGGGTGGGAATCGGCCGCCGGGTTGTCGGTGATCCGCTCGACGGGGCCGCCGGCGAAGGAGACCTTCCAGATCTCCTCGTTGTAGGAGACGGCCTGGTTCTCGTCCTGCTTGCCGGAAAAGTAGAGCGTCGTCCCGTCGGGCGAGAGGTCGAAATCGCGCCCCGCCGAGGCGAGCCAGTAGGTGAGGGCGTCGAAGCGGAGGTCGGGCGTGAGATCGCGCGGTTCCCCGCCGTCGCGGTCGACGACGAAGAGATGCTGGACCTTGCCGTCGTCGTAGGTGTCCCAATGGCGGTACATGAGCCGCTCGTGGACCATCGCCGACACCTTCTCCTTCTCCTTCGCCTCGTCCTTCTCGCGCACGCAGTCGAAATCGGCGCAGCCGGGATGGATGCGCGCGGTGAAGACGAAGCCCGAGCCGTCGGGAAGCCAGACCATGTCGCCCACGCCGCCGGGGACGTCGGTGACCTTGCGGGCCTCACCGCCGTCGACGGCGATGACCCAGATCTGGTTGCCCTCCTCGCGCGAGGAAAGGAAGGCGATGAGCTTTCCGCAGGGCGACCAGACGGGATGGCCGTCGCCCTTCGAACTCGTCGTGAGACGCCTGGCCTCGCCGCCCGAGGCGGGCATCAGCCAGATGTCCGAGTCGCCGCGGTTCTCCTCGAAATCGGTGACGGTGACGACGTAGGCGAGCCACGCGCCGTCGGGGGAAAGCGCCGGCGAGCCGACGCGCTTCATCCTGTGCAGGTCGTCCGGCGTCCACGGGGCCTTCTCCGCGACGGCGCCCGCCGCGACGAGAAGGAGGGCCGCCAGGACGATGATCGTGCGCTTCATGGCGCTCCTTTCGGTTGATGTGCGTCCCGAATCCGGTCTGGCCTTCGAACCGGCGAGGTGGTAGTGTATGCGAAATATCGCCTGCGGACAACACAAACGAACGCGACGCCCGGGAGGTGACCGATGATCTTCGCCGACGAGGCCGACGACCGGAAGACGATCTTCGTGAAGGCGCTGAAGAAGCGGCGGACCATGGCCCTCGTTTGTCCGATCCTCGATCGCCTCGAGGCCTTCGTCGACGGCGGGGCCTCCCCCGACGACGCCATCGCCGCCATCAGGCGGGGCGCGCGGGAGGCGGAGCGGATCGATTCGGATTTCCGCAAGCGCCCCGACGTGATCCTCGCCGGGATCGCGATGGACGAGAACCGCCACATCACGGAGATCGGCGACACGGCCGTCTCGGTGCGCCTGGGCGACGTCACGGCCGTCTTCGCCGACGCGATCCTCTCCCCGACCGGCCCCGACGGCAGGATGCGCTCGGGCGCGGCGGACGCGATACGCGAGGCCGGCGGCGACGGGATCGAGGCCGAGGCCGTCTCGAAGGCCCCCCTCGCGGGCGCCGTCGCGACCGGTCCCGGCTCGCTGCCGCACGTCAACGTCATCCACGCCCCGGCTGCCGGCGAGCCGGGCGGTCCCGCGTCGCCCGAGCGTGTCGAGCGGGCCGTCGCGGCCGCCCTCGCCCTCGCCGCGGAATTGTCGCTCGAATCGGTCGCGATCCCGGGGGTTGGAACGGTGGACGGCGGTCTGTCGCCGGAGGCATCGGCCGGGGCGATCGTCCGCGCCCTCGCCGCGCACCAGGCGGCGGCCCCGGCGAGCGTCATCCTCGTCGCAGCGGACGAGGAGACGGCCGACGCCTTCGCCGCAGCGCTCGAGGCGCACGACGCGGCGAACAACTGAGCGCCGGTCAACCGGTCCGTTCCTACTTCTTCAGGTTCTCCAGGATCACCAGGGCAGTCGAGTTCCTGACGACGGCGAGATCGAGATCGCCGTCGCCGTCGGCGTCGAGCGGCTGGAGCGCCGTCGCGATGCTCTGGACGAGGTAATCCACCCGTCCCCCGAACGCTCCCGTGCCGTCGTTCAGGAGCACGGTGACGACCTTGTCGCCGGAGCTGCCGATCGCCAGGTCGACGTCGCCGTCGCCGTCGAAATCGCCCCCGCAGACCACCGTTGGTTCGTACCCGGCCCCGAATGCCTCGGATGCGGAGAATTCCCCGTCGCCGAGGTTCAGCCACACGCTCACCGTGTTGTCGTCCTTGTTGATCGCGACGAGATCGTCGTCACCGTAGCCGTCGAGGTCGCCGGCCCATACGGCGCAGCAGCCGGCTCCACCGGCCAGGGTCGACAGCGTGAACGCGCCCTCCCCCTGGTTGCGCCACCGGTGGACGACATTGCCGCTCAGGGAACCGTGCACGAGATCCATGACGCCGTCCCCGTCGGGATCGATGGCGATCGCCTTCGTGCTTCCATTGAGAACCGCGAACAGCGGCGAGACCGCGCCGAACACCCCGCCCCCCGCGTTGGGCAACACGGCCAGATTGCCATAATGGGACATGACGGCCAGATCGATGTCGCCGTCGCCGTCGAGTTCGGCGGCGCAGATCCCCGCCAATCCCGCGCCGACATCGTAGGTTCCCGCGGCGATGAAATCGCCGCCGACACCGGAGAGCACGCTGACGTCCTGCGACTCCCTGTTCGCCACCGCGAGATCGATGGATCCGTTTCCGTCGAAATCCCCCGCGCAGAGCGATACGGGTCCGTCCCCGGCACCGCGTCTCAACGTATCAGCGAAGCCGCCGTTCCCGTCGTTCTTGAAGATCCAGACCTCGTCGTCGCATCGATCGGTCGTCGCCAGATCGGTATCGCCGTCCCCGTCGAGATCCGCGGCGAGAAGATCGTACGCGCACTGGGCGAGTGTCCATTCGGAGCCGGGGAAATACCCAGCGCCGTCGTTCGGGAAGATGTTTATCCGGCTGCTTCCATGGTCCACGACGACGACATCGTTGTCGCCGTCGCCGTCGACATCCGCGGCGCACCCTCCCATGCAGTCTCCGCGGGAATAGACATGGAAGCCGAACCCGCTGGAGAGCTGCACGATGCAACCGCCGTGCTCCATTATCTTGACGATATCGTCGCGGCCTTCGCCGTCGATGTCCGCAACGCGCAGTCGCATGGCCGCCTGCGTTCCGATCAGTATCGAGTGCAGCCCGCCGAAGGTCCCGTCTCCCCCGTTGTAGAGGTAATCGTCGTTCGAGCCGGCCCCGATGTAGAGATCCCGGTCGCCGTCGCCGTCGATGTCGCAGAGTCCGACACCGGTCGGTCCCGGATCCGTCGCGTACGCCGCGCGCGACGCGTAGGTGCCGTCGCCCCCGTTGAGGAGCACCGAGACGGTGTTGTCGTCGCGGTCGGCCGTCACGAGATCGATGTCGCCGTCGCCGTCGAGATCGCCCGCCGTGAGGGACCGGGCCCCGTCACCGACGGCGTAGTCGGCCTGCGCGGAGAATTCCCCGCCGTCGTTCAGGCAGACAGACACGACGGCCGGTTCGTCATCGCACGAGACGGCCACGTCGAGATCGCCGTCGCCGTCGAGATCCTCGACGATGACCGCGTTGGCGCCGGTCCCGAGGCCGGTGTTGACGCCGGCGGCGAATTCCCCGCGACCGTGATTGAAAAGCACGGCGAAGAGCGGGGCGTCCCCGTTGCTCGCGACGACGAGATCGATCGCCCCATCGCCGTCGATGTCGCCCGCGGCGATGTCGCGCGGCCCGGTGCCGGCGGCCGCGTCGCTCTGCTCGCCCAGCACGCCGCCGCCCTCGTTCAACCGGACCGAGACGGTGCCCTGGGTGAAATTCGCCGTCGCCAGGTCCAGGGCCCCGTCACCGTTGAAATCGCCGGCGCAGACGGCGACGGGACCGTTGCCGGTCGTGTAATCCGTCGCCACGTCGAAGAGGGGCGCCGTCGAGACGGCGTCGGAGGATTTCGTCTCGCAGACGGGGCACGAGGCGTCGTCGCTGCAGGAAGCGAGAAGCGCCGCGCAGGCGAGAACGATGCAACAGAACGAAGGAAGCCGCGACCTCATGCCGATCCTCCCGTGCCGGGGTGCATGCGGGCACTCGGTGCGTGCCGCCGTGACCGGCGGCCGTCGAGGCGGGCGTCCGCCATCATGACGCGTGTTGCGTATCCTGAAGATGGATAGACCGGGCGACAGCATACTCCGCCGCCGGACGGGACACAACCGGAAACCAAGGCGAGAACCGTTATTTTGTATTTCCTGTTTTGGCGTTCCCGGACGCTACCGCGCCGCCGCGGAGGTCTTCTCGCCCGCCGCCGCGCGATCCCCCCGCGGGCGCGGGTACTCGCCGGTCCAGCAGTAGGTGCAGAGACGCGTGCGCGGCAAACCGATCGCCTCGATCATGTCGTCGAGGGTCTGGTAGCGCAGCGTCGTCGCCTCGATGTCCCGCCTGATCCATTCGACCATCCGCGCGTACTCGTCGCTCGAGGGGTCGAGGTAGCGCGAGACGTCCTCGACGTCACCGCCCTCGATATCGCTGATGGCGCGGCGGGCGGCGAGCTCGTGGAGACCACGCGTGGAGAGATTGAACCGGCAGGGATACATGAGGGGCGGACAGGCGGGGCGCACGTGGATCTCCCGCGCACCCCGGTCGAGGAACTTGCCGATCGTGTGGTTCTTGAGCTGCGTGCCGCGGACGATCGAGTCCTCGCAAACGACGATGCTGTTCCCGTCGATGATGTCGCGGTTCGCCACGAGCTTCATCCGGGCGACGAGATCGCGGGTCTCCTGCGTGGGCGGGATATACGAACGGCCGTAGCCGGGCGTGTACTTGACGAGCGGCCGCCGGTAGGGGATGCCCGACTCCATCGCGTAGCCGATCGCGTGGGCGACGCCCGAGTCCGGAATCCCGCAGACGACGTCGGCCTCGATGTCGCCGTCGCGGCGGGCGAGGCAGCGGCCGCAGCGCTCGCGCACCGTCTCGACGTTGATCCCCTCGTAGTCGGAGGAGGGAAATCCGGTGTAGATCCAGAGGAAGGCGCAGATCTGCTCGACGCCGTCGCCGGCGCGCTGCTGTTGGAGCCCGTCGCGGGTGACGAGGGCGATCTCCCCCGGGCCGAGGCAGACGTGGGTGCGGAAGCCGTTGTTGAGGAAGGCGGTCGTCTCGGAGGTGACGGCCCACCCGGACGGACCCTTCCCCACGGCGAGGTGGGAGTAGCCGTACCGGTCGCGCGCGGCGTAGATCCCGTCGCGGTGGAGGATCAGGAGCGAGCATGAGCCGTCGATCGCGTCGAACATCCGCTCGATGCCGTCGATGAGGCTCCTGCCGCTCGTGATGAGCTTTGCGACGAGTTCGGTGGTGTTGACCACGCCGTCGCCGACCTCGCTGAAGGTGATCCCCTCCTCGAGCATCCGCCGGGCGAGCTCGTGCGCGTTGTCGATGAATCCGTCGGTGACGATGCAGAAGGGGCCGAACCGCGAGTTGAGGTAGATCGGCTGCTCCTCGGATGCGCTGATGACGCCGATGCCGCTCGAGCCGCTCATCCGGTCGAGATCCTCGTAGAATTTCGACTTGAACTGGCTCTGGCTGATGTTGTGGATCTGGCGCTCGAAGTCCTCGCCGAGGACCGCGACTCCGCCGAACTGGGTGCCCAGGTGCGAGTGGTAGTCCGTCCCGTACAGCAGCGTCCTGGTGCAATCCTCCTTCGAGACGACGCCGAAGAGTCCGCTCATCCGATACCTCCGCTGTCGTGAATCTGGTTTCGTCGCGGATGCGAAAAAGGGAGTGTACCGCCGCCTGGCGGCCTGCTCAAGCGGAATATTCGGACGCCCGGAACCGGGCAGGTCGGGGCGCCGCGGGAAGTCAGCGCAGGCGCCGCTCGTACCAGTCGACGATCCGCTCGACGAGATCGACCTGGTGGCGGATCTCGCCGAAACCGTGCCCCTCGCGCGGATAGACGACGAGTTCGGTCTCCGTTCCCGTCTGTCGCAGGCCGCGGTAGAGCTCGTAGCCCTGCCCCGCCGGCACGCGGACGTCCGCGGCGCCGTGGAGGACGAGCGTCGGCGTCGAGGCCCGTGCGACGAACTCGACGGCGGACCGGTTCCGATAGGCCTCGGGACGGCGGTAGGGCACGTCGCGGAGGTATTGCTCGAGGAACTGCGGGGTGATGTCGGTCGTGCCGTGGAAGGAGAACAGATCGGTCACGCCCGCCCCGACCACCGCCGCCGCGAAGCGGTCGGTCTGCGTGACGGCCCAGGCGGCCATGTAGCCGCCGTAGCTCCACCCGCCGATCCCGATGCGGGCCGGATCGGCCCAGCCCTCGTCGACGAGAAGGTCGGCCCCGGCCATGACGTCCTCGAAATCCCCGCCGCCCCAGTCGTCGAAGTTGGCGCGCGCGAAGCCCGTGCCGTACCCGACGCTGCCGCGCGGGTTCGGCAGGAGGACGGTGAACCCGCGGCAGGCGAGCGGAATGGCCCATTCGTGCCACGTGCCGTGCCAGCCGAGCCACCACGCCCAGGAAGGTCCCCCGTGGACGATGACGACGGCGGCGCCCCGTCCGTCGCGCTTCGCATCCGGGGAGGTCACGAGCACCCCCTCGACCGCCGTACCGTCACGGCTCGTCCACCGGACGACGCGCATGTCGGGGAGCTGGCGGGTTCCGAGCCAGGGATTGAGGTCGGTCAGGCGCTTCGGCCCGCCGAACCAGCCCCCGTCGTCGGCCCAGACCTCGGGGGGCTTGCTTGCCGAGCCCCGGAGGAAGGCGAAACACCGGCCGTCGGCCGAAACGTCGAACGGCGACGCGAGAAAGGAGTAGGGCACGAGCAGTTCCTCGCGGCGATCCACCTCTCCGTCCTCCACGGCGACGACGGAGAGGGTTCCGCGGACCCCCGCCATCTCGAAGACGGCAATGTGCTCGCCGTCCGGCAGCCAGCGCGGCGCGCGGAATGCGCCCGCGTGACGCGCGCCGATCCGCCGCACCTCTCCCCCACCAGCGGGCACGACGCCGACAAGGGGCGCGGGCACGGTGATCTCCGGGTGCGCCTCGCGCAGCTCGAAGGCGATTTGCTCGCCGCCGGGCGACCACGAGGGCGTGCCGACCGCATGGCCGGCGAGCGCCGTCCGCTCGCCGTCGCGCAGCGAGAGGATCTCCAGGCGCCCGTTCCAGTAGGTCTCGCCGCTCGTCGGTCGGTCGGCGACGACGATGGCGATCCGCTCGCCGCCGGGCGACCAGGCGGCCGAGGTCACGTGGAGACCGGGGGGCGTCACCGCATCGCCGGCTCCCGTCTCCAGGTCGACGATCCGGAGGCGGGCGAAGCGGTCGTCCTGGTCGACGACCCGCTCGTCGTCTCCCCGCGCGCGGGCCGCCTCGGTTGCCGCGGAGAGGGTGTCGACGACCGTCACGGCGAGCCGGCGCCCCTCCGGCGACCACGCGAAAAAGCCGACGCCCTCGCCGAAACCGGTGATTTTCCGGGGCTCGCCCCCGTTCCGCCGGACGACCCAGACCTGCGCCGTCCCGCTCTCGTCGCGATCGGAGAGGAAGGCGACGCTCCACCCGTCCGGCGACCACCGGGGCATCCGTTCCATCGAGGGCCCGGAGGCATATCGCCGCGGGGGACGCGAACCGTCCGCCGGGGCGATCCAGAGATCGCCGTGGGAACGGCGCTCGCCGCGGAGCGTATCGGGCGGCTCGGCGACGATGAAGGCCACCCAGCCGCCGTCCGGCGAGATCGCCACGTCGACCGCCAGGCGCAGGCGGTACAGGTCGGCGGCGTCGAAACAGCTTCCGCGCGAGGCGCGCGGCGACGCGCCGAGGAGGACGGCGGCGGCGATTGCCGTCGACAGCACGATCTTCCCGGCCCTCATGCGGCACCTCCCGGCGTCATGGATACGTTCTCTCTCCGTCATCCGGCGGGGACAGGATAGCAGACGCCCGGGCGCTGGCAAGAAATGAATGCCGAAAAGGTGCATGACGCGATCCGGCCTCTCCGCTAGAATGCGGGGCACGACCATGGCGACGCAGACCGGCAACATGGACGCCGGCGCCCTCGACCGGGCGCTCGGCACGACGCGGGGGACGCTCGCCCTCTGCCTCCTCCTCTACCTCCTCTGCGCCGCCGCATACCACGGCATCGGCGACAACTACCCCTTCAACGACGATTTCTCGTGGATGCGGGCGGCCCGCGAGGAGATGACGCCGGGGAACCTCGCGACCTTCCAGGTGGTCTCCTTCTTCCGGCCCCTCGTCAACCTCTCCTTCTGGGGCCTCGAACAACTCGCGCCGGGGAAGATCCCCCTCGCCGCGTCGATCAACCTCCTTTTCCACGTCGTCTGCGCCGTCCTCGTCTTCCATCTCCTCGCGCGGCTGCTTTGCGACCGGGCGACCGCCGCGCTGGCGGCGGTCCTCTTCGCCGTCTCGAGCGTGCACGCGGCGGCGATCCTCTGGATCAGCGCCCGCACGACGCTTTTCTCGACGGCCTTCCTGCTTTTCGCGCTCCTCGCCGCCACCGGCGAACGGCCCGGTCCGCGCGCCAGGACGGCCCTCTTCACGATCCTCTTCGTTCTCGCCCTCGCCGCGAAGGAGACGGCGGTGGCGGGCCTTTTCCTCCTCCTGCTCCTGCGCTTCGCGCCGGCAGGCGCCGGCGGGCGGTTCGTCGGCCGCGAAACGATCGTGGCGGCCCTCGTCGCGACGGCGCTCTACCTCGCCTTGCGGCAATCGGTGATGGGAGGCTTCCTCAAGAGCGACTGGGGCCCCGGCCCGCACGCCCTCCGCAATCTCGCCGGCGGCGTCCTCGCGCAGCTCTACCCGTGGCCGCTGCTGAGCCTCGCCTGGCCGGCCGGGACGCACGTTGCCGCGTCGACCCATCCCTTCGCGCCGGAGATCGTCGCCCTCCCACTGCTGCTTTTCCTCTTGTGGACCGGCGAGGAGACGGGACGGCGGCGCGCCTTCGCTTTCGCCGTCGGCTGGACCGTCATCGCCCTTTTGCCGGCGGCGCCCTTCCGCTACCGGTTCTTCTCGAGCGAATCGATCACGCAGGGCCGATACTACTACCTCTCATCGGTCGGCTCGACGCTGATCGTCGCGCTCCTCCTCTCGCTGCTCGTCAATCGGGGCGGGCGGCGGCGGATCGCCGGCCTGCTCCTTCTCGCCGCCGTCGTCGCGGGCTCCCTCGTGCGGATCGACCGGCTCGAGAAGAAATGGGACGAGTTCACCGGGATGTACCGCCACACGGTCGCGGCGATCGTCGCCGAGGCCGACGCGCGCCCCGGCACGGCCAGGATCTGCGTGGAGGACCCGCCGATGGCCTTCCCCTATCTCGCCGACGCCGTCCGCCTCGAGCGCCCGGAACTCGACGTCGTCGAGGTGGCGGGCGACGAGGCCGTGCGGCGACGGCGCCCCTGCCTCTACATCCGCTACGAGGGAACGTATCCGAAACGGATGCGGATCGAGGCGATCGAGTGACCGCCGCCCCCGTCGGGGCGGCGGAACGAAACGACCGGCGCCTGCCGGCGCCGGGGAACGGAGACGAAATGCGGCGGATCGAGATCGGCGAGGAGTGGGCCGGAACGAGGATCGATCGCCTCGTGCGGGCCCTCGCGCCCGGCCTCTCCTTCGCCGGCGCGCAGGCTTTCCTGCGGCGCGGGCCCGTCACGCTGAACGGGCGCCGGGCGCGCGGCGGCGAGCGTCTCGCCGCCGGCGACGTCGTGGAGATCGACGAGGCGGCCCTCGCCGGCGGCGGCCGTGCCGACGCCCCGGCGCCGGCCGGATCCGGCCTGGCCCGTCCGCGAGCTCCGGAACCGCCTGGCGCAGGGGCGGGCGGCGCGGCCGGCGGACCGGCGCGCCTCGGCCCCGGCGAACGCGGGGTCTCCGCTCTCTACGAGGACGGGCAGGTGATCGTCATCGACAAGCCGGCGGGGCTTCCCGTCCAGCCGGGCAACGAGCCGGCCCTCGGCTCGGTGCTCGATCTTCTCGCCGCCCGCCGGGCCGCCTCGGCCGGCGACGAAGCGGAAACGCCCCCCTTCCCCTGGACACCCGTCCACCGGCTCGACATCGGCACGACCGGCGTGCTCGTCTGCGCGAAGACGCGCGTGGCCGCCCGGTCGCTCTCGGCGGCCTTCCGGGAGGGGCGGGTACGCAAGATCTACGTCGCCGTCACCGACGGCGTCCCTGATCCGCCGGCGGGGACCGTCGACGCGCCGATCGCCGTTTGCAAGAACCGGTCGTCCCTGGCGCGCGTCGACGCGGAGGGCCGCCCCGCCCGCACGGCCTACCGCCTTCTCCGCCGCCTTCCCGGCGGGCGGGCGCTCGTCGAGGCGGCGATCGAGACGGGACGGACCCACCAGGTCCGCGTCCACCTCGCCTCGATCGGCTGTCCGGTCGCGGGCGACCGCCTCTACGGGCACGGCGGCGGCCCCCTGCTCCTCCACGCGCGGCAACTGGATTTCCCGCATCCCGCGACGGGAAGGACGGTCGCGGTCAAGGCCCCCCTCCCGGCCGTCTTCCCGCCGCTTGAGGCCGACGGCGGGGAAAAACCGTGAACGATCGTTCGTCATCTGGTAGGATGGTCGGCGCGCCCGGGGCGAACGGGACGGAAGCCGGCTCCCGCCGGCGGCACACGTGACGAAAGGATTATCCATGGACAGGAAACTGATGGACGCGGCGATGATCGCCGTCAGGGACTGCCTCAAGGTGACCGCCGGCGAGAAGCTCCTCGTCGTCACCGACACCGAACTGGCCGACATCGGCGAGGCCCTCTTCGTCCAGGGCAACGAGCTCGGCGCGCTCGCCATGCTCATCAAGATGTACCCCCTGAGCCGGAACGGCGAGGAGCCTCCCGCGCCGGTGCTCGAGGCGATGCTCTCCTCCGACGTCGTCGTCGCCCCCACCTCGAAATCGCTCACCCACACGGCGGCCCGGCGCGCGACCTGCGCGAGGGGCGGCCGCGTGGCGACGATGCCGGGGATCACCGTCGACACGATGGTCCGCTGCCTCAACGCCGACTACTACGCGATCGCCGAGCGGACGAAGCGCGTCACCGCGCTCCTCGACGCGGCGAAGGTCGCTCGCGTCACCACCGCCGCGGGGACCGACATCACGATCCCGATCGACGGGATCGACGCCATCTCCTCGACGGGCCTCATGCACGAGCCCGGCTCCTTCGGCAACCTCCCCTCCGGCGAGTCCTACATGATGCCGAAGGAAGGCGCAACGAACGGCGTCTTCGTCGTCGACGGCTCGATGGCCGGCATCGGCGATCTCACCGGGAAGACGCCGATCACGATCCGCGTGGAAGACGGCTACGCCGTCGAGATCACCGGCGGCCCGGAGGCGGCCCTCCTCGAGTCGAAGCTTGAGCCGCTCGGCAAACCGGCCCGCAACGCGGCCGAGCTCGGGATCGGCACGAACGACGCCGCCCGGATCATCGGAAACATCCTCGAGGACGAGAAGGTGATGGGGACGATCCACATCGCCCTCGGCAACAACATGTCGATGGGAGGAACGATCGACGTGCCGATCCATCTCGACGGGATCGTCAGGGATCCGACCGTCGAGCTCGACGGCACGGCGATCATGAAAAACGGGAAGCTCCTCGTGGACTGACCGATCGACGCGCGATGACAGGCGATACACGGCCGCCGGCCCCGCCGGCGGCCGTTTCGCGCCGATACGCTCACATCGACATGATGCGCTCGATGCGTTCCTCGATCGGCGGATGGGTGCTGAAGAGGGATTTCGCCCGTTTCTCGAAGGGCTTGATCGGATTGACGATGTAGAGGTGCTGCGTGGCGCGGTTCGCCGCCTCGAGCACCTCGCGGTCGCCGGAGATCTTGCGCAGGGCGCCGGCGAGCCCGGCCGGGTAGCGGGTGAGCTGCACCGCCGAGGCGTCGGCGAGATACTCCCGCTGTCGCGAAACGGCGAGTTGCAGCAGCTTGGCGAAGATCGGCGCGACGATCGCGAGCAGGATCGCCACGACGGCGAAGATCGCATTGCCCCCGTCCTTCCCCCCGCTCTTCCGGCGGCGGCCGCCGCCCCACAGGAACGAGCGCATGAAGAAGTCGCTCAGCAGGACGATCGAGCCCACCATGATCCCCACCATCATCGAGAAGAGGATGTCGCGGTTGCGCACGTGCGAGAGCTCGTGCGCCATCACCCCCTGGAGCTCGTCGCGCGTGAGCTTCTCGAGGAGCCCGGAGGTGATGGCCACCGCGGCGTGTTCGGGATCGCGCCCCGTGGCGAAGGCGTTCGGGGCCGTGTCGTCGATGAGGTAGACGGCGGGCATCGGCAGCCCGGCGGCGATCGAGAGCTCCTCGACGACGTTGAAGAGCTGCGGGGCGTCCTTCTTCTCGATCTTCTTCGCCCGGCTCATCGTCAAAATGATCGAACCGCCCCCGAAAAAGGAGACGAGCGAGGTGACGACGGCGACCGCCACGGCGAGGCCGACGCCGAACCACGAGTTGCCCCAGTACTCGCCGAGCGCCCAGCCGAGCAGGAGAAGCACCGCCGAGACGACGACGACGAGCAGCCACGAGTTGCGCCTGTTCCGCGCGATTTCCGCGTACACCGTGCGTTCCTTTCCCCGGCGAAACGATCCCGCCGCACCGGGCCGGACCCCCTACGAGAAGTCGACCTTCGGCGCCTCCCGCTGCGCGGCGTCCTCCAGCTCGAAGAAATCGCGCGGTTTGAATCCGAACATGCCGGCGACGACGTTCGAGGGGAAGACCTCGGTGCGGGTGTTGTAGACCATCACCGTGTCGTTGTAGTGCTGGCGCGCGAAGGAGATCTTGTTCTCCGTCGAGACGAGCTCCTCCTGCACGGCCATCATGCTCTGGTTGCCCTTGAGGTCCGGGTAGTTCTCCACGACGGCGAAGAGCGAGCGGAGCGTCTGGGAGAGGAAGTTCTCCGCCTTCGCCTGGTCGGCGACGCCGCTCGCGTCGATCGCCTGCTGGCGGGCCTTCGTGACGTTCTCGAGCACCTCTCGCTCGTGCTTGAGATAGCCTTTCGCCGTTTCGACGAGGTTGGGAATGAGGTCGTAGCGCCGCTTGAGCTGCACGTCGATCTGGGCCCACCCGTTGTCGCAGCGTTTCCGCAGGCGGACGAGGGTGTTGTAGATGCCGATCGCGGCGAAGAGAAGTACAACGAGCACGATGAGGACGATCCAGCCGATCATCGGATACCTCCGGTTTGCGTTCCGGGGCGGACGGCCGGGCCGGCCGTCTGCGTCTGCCGATATATACCGCGTCCGGCCGTGGATATTCAACCTATTAGCGCCCCGGCGGCGGATTCCCCCGCGCAAGCCGCGCGCTGCACGTCCAACCGCGTTCGTGCGCATTGCGACGATCCGTGGCGTTGGAAAACGCGAACAACCGGAAATCCAAGGGAGTACTGGACATAAGGCGCCATGTCGCCGCCCGATACACCGGTCCGTGGCAGAATGAGAATCGAGAAGGAACGTCCCGCCCTCGCCCGGGGCAGCGCCGGCAAAATGCAACCGCCTGTGAAACAAGGTGATGAGTCGCCCCGGCCGGCCCCGCGACCGTATGGCATACCCCTTGCTGAAACGCTCGTCCGAGGGGACGTACAGGACTCACTGGAGAGAAGGAGGTCTCACCATGAGGAAAGTCTTCGTAGTCCTGATGGGTCTCATGCTGAGCGTGCTCGTTATGTCGTGCTCAGATGACGATTCCACGGTGACGCCGACCCCGGAACCGGCCGATTTCGAGATCACCACGGCCACGGTTCCCGCGGGTTACACCTGTTCGCCGTACGCCATGCAGCTCGAGGCCGTCAACGGTTCCGAGCCCTACTCGTGGTCGCTCGCCATCGGCAGCTCGCTTCCCGCGGGCTTCAGCATGACGGCTGACGGCGAGATCGTCGGCATGACGGACGACGCCGGGGAATGGACGTTCACGATCGAGTGCACCGACGCGGGCAGCGAGACGGTCTCCATGCCGTACACGCTGACGATCGACGTGCCCGAGAACCCGTCGCTCGCCATCTTCTTCGACGGCGACGCCACGGTCTGCGCGGCCAACACGTCCGCGTTCACCCAGCTCGACTGCTACGTCTACATCATGCTCGAGGGCAGCGGGGTCGATTGCGCCCGCGCCTGCGAGTTCATGCTGACGCTGACCGACAGGGAAGGCGTCTCGCTCGAGGCGGGCTCCCAGTACGGTATCGTCAACGTCACGCATCCCGACCATGTCGCCTTGACGATGGGCGACCCGTTCAACGGCATCGCGATCTCGTTCAACCGCCCGATGCTGGCGTACGAACCGATCCACGTCGCGAGCTTCGGCCTGCTTCTCATGCAGAACCTCGAAGACCTGAACTTCAACTTCGAGCCCATGCCGAGCAGCGGTCTGCTGGGCATCGCGACCTGCGAGGACGGCTACCCGACGGTATCGGTCGGCGGCAGGAAGGCAGCGGTCAACTACGACATGACCTTCTAGTCCGAAGAGAACCGGAAAAGAAACGGCCCCTCGGGAACCGGCGGTTTGCCGCCGCTCCCGGGGGGCTTTTCTTTTCTTCCGCCGTTTGCCTTCCGGTCGTTCCCCCCGCCCGCTACCGGAGGAATCGTTCCCGCAACCGGTCGATGAGTTTCTCGGCGCCCTTCTTTTTCGCGCCCTCGAGATCGAGGACCGCCGTGGGCTTTTTCACCGTTCCGCCGACGGTGAAGTGGAGCAGGAGGTTCCCGTTCCCGTCGCGGAGCAGGTCGACGAGCTCGCCGTATTTCGCCAGGTCCTTCATGTCGCGCTGGACGGCCGGCGGGATGCTGATTTGGACGTCGTAGTCGAGCGAGCCGTCGAACCCGAACGAACCGCGGACGAGCCAGTCCCCCGTTTTCGACGAGATCGCCCAGTCCTCCGCGTGCACGCGCCCCCCGGCGATGTCGAAGGCGCCGGCCAGTTGCCGGATGTCGACCGACTGGATGCTGGAGAGGTCGATGGGCGCCGACGACGCGAGCGGGGCGATGAACCGGTCGAGTTTGAGCGATCCCCGGCTCGACGCGGCGTTGCCCGCTGCGGTCAGCGTGGCGATCGGATCGATCCCCTCGCCGGCGAAGAGAGTCGCCGTCGACTCGATCGAGAAGGTCCCCGAGAGAACGCCCGCCGCGACCGGGAAGGGCGCGAGGGCCGTGGCGGCATCGATCTCGTTCAGCGAGATCCGGAGATCGGTCTTCACCTTCGCCGGATCGCGCAGATCGACCGTCGCGACGGCGCTCCCCTCCCCGCCGGCGTAGCGGAAACGGACGGGATCGACGGTGATTTGCCCGTTCGCCGCGCGGCCGCGCGAATCGATCTGCGTGGCCGTCGCCCCCTTCGCGAGCAGGGTGTCGATCCGCACCGAGAAGGCGGTGCGTTTGAGAAGGACGATCGCCGGTCCCGCCGCGGGCGAAGCGGAGAGGGCGCCCGCCGTCCCGCCCCCGGCCGGCGGCCGCGCGGCGATCCGTTCGGCCCCCGTCCGCTGGAAGGGACGCGCGTCGAAGGCGCGGCCGGAGAGATCGAATCGAGCGTCGGGAACGTTCTCCATCTGGTCGAGGACATCGAGGAGAGGAGCGTCGGGCCTGTCGCGCAGGACGAGGGCCAGTTCGGCGAGGGCGGGGAAGGCGTTCTTCATCCCGCCGGTCAGGCGCCATGGCCGGCCGCCGACAGTGCACCTCGCGTCGACGTTATCGATGTCGCCGCCCGCGATCGTCGCGGACAGGTCGAGATCCGCGACGCCGAGCGGGGCGCCCTCGCGCGACAGGGCGATCTTCTCCGTCTCGATCGAGCCCGCGACGGCCGCGTTGCGCCATGCCCAGCCGATCGTTTTCGGCTCCATCTCGCGGGTTCCGGCCGGGAAGAGCGCCGCAAGGGCCGCCGGGCGGCCCGAGACCTCGAGACGCAACCGGGCCGCGCCGGAGATCGCCGCGCCCTCGACGCGCAACGCCGCGGCCAGGTCGGCCGCGTCGATCGCCGCGTCGACCGAGACGGCCGCCGTCTCCGGATCGAGGCCGTTCGCCGTCTCGATGCGGAACCCGGCCTTCGCCGTCGAGCGCCCGAGCACGACGTCGAGTTCCTCGGCCGCGAGACCGCGGTCGGTCATCGAGACCGTCCCGTCGATACGGATTGGAACGGCGAGCGCCGGGTGCGTCACCTGGACACCGGCGAGCGAGATCTCGCCGTCGATGCCCATGTCGGAGAGAAGGGCCATGCTGCCCCGGGCCTTCACCGTCGCGTTGAACGAGCCCGCGGTCACTTCCGCGGCCGGCCTGTCGGCGATTTCCCGCTCGCCGCGGTCGAGATCGGCCGCGGCACGGAGGGCCGCGAGTTTCGCCGCGACGGGCGCGGCCGGCGCCGGCGGCACGGTCGCGTCGAGATCGACCACGCGCCGGTCGTGCAGTTCGGACACGGTGCCCGTGACGACGACCGTCGCCAGGTCGTCCCACGAGATCGTCGCCTCGCGGATCGAGACGTTCTCGTAATCGGCGTCGACCGCCGCATCCACCTCGAGGCGGAGTCGCTCCGCGACGATCGGGGCCGCTCCCGCCCCGCGGCGGACGGCGATTGTATCGGCCCGGAAACCTGCCTGCACGTCGAAGGCGTTTCCTGCCGGCCTGGCCGACAAAACGGCCGAGAGACCGCGGACGTCGATCTTCCTGCCCCCCGGAGCGCCGGAGACGCCGAGCGAGGCGCCGTCGATCTCGACGCGGTCGATCTCCGGCCGCCGCCGGATCAGGGACACAAGCTTCGCCCGGACGATCGTCTTTCGGGCCACGAGCGCGATCGTCTCGCCGCCGGCCGTCGTCTTCTCGACGGAGAGCTCGCCGATATCCACGCCGAAACCGAAAGGGAACCTGACGCCGATCGTCTCGAAGGCGACGCTCGCCCGGGTGGCGCGTTCGATCCGCGGCACGACGAGCGTGCGGAGCTTCTCCGGCGTGAGGACGATCCTGATGGCGACGCTCGCGGCGACGACCAGGAACAGGATGACGGCGACGACGATCAACGCGGATTTCTTGCCCCTCGACATGGCGCTCTCCCTGTAAAGGCCCGTAACGGTCTCACTCTACCCCGGCGGGCCGGCGAAGGCAACCGCGATCGCCCGTCGTGTGGCCTGACCGGCGCGTCCACACGGCCATGAGAGCCGTCTGGACGCCGGAGAGCAACAGGAAGAACCACAACCACGCGGGGAACCCGCCCAACGACGGCCGCGACGAGTTCCACCACCACCGGTCGACGGCGAGAGCGAGAAGAAGCGCGAATGCCGCACCGAACGCGGCGTTCCGGCGCGAGACCGGCGCCCGGAGACGAATCCGCCGGCTTGCGGCGAGGGCGACGGCGGCGTAGACGCCGGCCGCGGCGGCGACGGCGGGAAAAACGGGCAGGAACCCCCCCGTGGGAACGATCCCCGCCATGGCGAGGAAAACGACCGCCTCGCCGGCGATGATCGAGAGGATGGCCGCCGGCGCGCTCGGTTGTTCGAGGTAGAGGCCGAAAAGGACCGTCGGAAAGAGGACGGCGAGGCCGGTGAACGCCTGCGTGGCGATCGCGAGGATCGTCCCCGGCGGATCGACGGCGAAAAGCAACCCCGCCGCCGCGAGAACCGGCACGAAGATCCGCCCGGCCATGCTCTCGCCCGCGCCCGGCGACCTTGAGACGAGCGGCCACACGTCGCGTCCGAAGATCGAACCGAGCGTGAGGAGCTGCGAATCCATCGTCGACATGAGGGCGGCGAGCCCCGCCGTCATGATCAGGGCCGCCATCGTCTCCCCGCAGAGCGGCCCGAGCATCGCGGGAAGGATTTGGTCGGCCGCGGCCCCCTCGAGGCCGGGAACGGCGAGGCGTCCCATGACCCCGAGCGCGACGGGGAGAAAGAAGACGCCCGTGCAGACGGCCGGATACCACAGCATGGCGCGCCGGATGGCGGCCACGTCCCTCGCCGCGTAGAACCGCTGGAAGAGCTGCGGGAACATCGGGTCGCAGAGGAACCAGAGCAGAAGGTAGCTGAGCCAGATCTCCGGCGTGAACCGTCCCTCCCCGCCGGGACGCGAGAGCAGCGCGGGATGCGCATCGCGCAGCGAGGCGTGTATCCGCTCGAAGCCGCCGAGGCGGCCGGCGACCGTGACGAACGCCGCCACGAGGAGACCGACCATCAGCAGTCCCTGGAAGACGTCGGTCCAGGCGACCGCCCGGAGACCGCCGCGGAGCACGTACAGGACGATGGCGACGGTCACGAGCGCCGCCCCGGCCGCATGGGGGATGCCGAAGAGCTCGCGCAGGACATAGCCGCCGGCCATCGGCTGGAGGGCGATGTACGGCACGGTGAAGACGATCATGACGAGCGCGAAGAGCCCCGCCAGCGGGCGGCTTCCGTAGAGGAACGAGACGAGCTCGGCGGGGGTGACCAGCCCGCGCTCCCTGCCGATCAGGTGGATCTTCCGGCCGACGACCCAGAAGGAGAGCGCCATGAAACCGGTGCCGAACCCGACGATCGGGAAGAAGGCGTAGCCGTCGCGATACCCGGCGCCCGAGGCGCCGAACACGGTGAAGGCGGAGAAATTCGTGGCCGCCATCGTCCCGAGGAACACGAGCCCGCCGAGTGTGCGCCCGGCGAGGAAGTACTCCTCGGGCCCGCTGCGCCAGCGCGTGCGCGCCGCGAGCCCGATCGCGACGACGGCGGCGAGATACACGGCGATGACGACGATCCCGGTCTCCATCGATACCCTCCCGCGGAAAAAGGACACGGCCACCCCGCAAGTCGGGATGGCCGCGGCCTGGACATAACTTGCACCCACGCGTTCCGTCGGCCGAAATCATCGCACGCGCGCCGGATCGATCCAAGCGAAAACGCGCCGGGCGCCGGCCGGGGATTTCCGCCGGCCCGGTCTCACAGCCGATCGTGGAGGAAGGCGAAGACCGTCTCGAGCTCGTCGTAGCGGAGCGCGGCGTAGCGGTCGAGCGGGGTCGGCATGCGGTTGACGATGACGATCCTGCCGCCGTGCTCGATCGTATAAAGCGGGAAATGGGCGGCCGGGGTCACGACGAGCGAGGAGCCGAGGACGAGCAGCAGGTCGGCCCGCGCGCACTCCCGGACGGCCCCCTCGATCGCCCGCGCCGGCAGGGCCTCGCCGAAGAAGGTCACGTCCGGCTTGATCGCGCCGCCGCAGTCGCACCACGGCACCTCGTCGCGGCGGACGATCGCGGCGATCTCGGCGAAGGAGAACTCCCGGCCGCAGTCGAGGCAGCGATGCACCGACGGGGTGCCGTGCACCTCGATGACCGTCCGCGAGCCGGCCTTCTGGTGGAGAAGATCGATGTTCTGCGTGATGACGGCGCGGACGATCCCCGCCTCCTCGAGCCGCGCGAGCTCGGTGTGGACGATGCTCGGCGTCTTCCCGTCGAGGTCGTAGATGAAGTTTTTCGTATGGCGGTAGTAGTACGCGGGATCGTCGACGAAATGGCGGATGTCGAAGACGCGGTCGGCGTCGAGCGTCCGGTAGAGGCCGTTCTCCCCGCGGAAATCCCTGATCCCCGACAAGGTCGACACCCCCGCGCCGGTGAATGCGACGACGTGGACCGACGATTCGATCAGTTCGGCGAGTCGTTCCATCGACATTCCTCCCGCCGGCGGCCCGAGGCGTCCGGGCGCGATTACCGGTTGCCCCGCGGCGCCGACTGTGCGAAGATACTCCCGATCATCAACAGCGGGCAAGGAGGAACGGCGTGAGCGACACCCCGTCGGTGTTCATGTACACGATCAGCACGTGCAGCCACTGCAGGGCGGCCAAGCGCTTCATGGAGGAGTGCGGCGTGCCATACGAATTCGTCGACGTCGACCTCCTCGAACAGGACGAGAAGAAGAAGGCAGTCGACGAGATCAAAGAACTCAACCCGCGCCGTTCCTATCCGACGATCGTCATCGGCGGCGACGTCGTCATCGTCGGATTCAGGGAGGACGAGATCAGGAAGGCGCTGAAACTGCCATGACCGAGGCCGAAAAGCTCTACGAGCGGCTCAAGCCGCTGCAGGAGAAGAAGGGGTATTGCTTCAACGACGACCGCGAGCGCACCCTCGAGCTCCTCGAGGGGCTGCTCGTCAACCGCGAACGGTACGGCTACCTGGCCTGCCCCTGCCGGCTCGCCTCGGGGAACCGGGAATGGGACGCCGACATCATGTGTCCCTGCGACTACCGGAAACCCGACGTCGCCGAGTTCGGCTCCTGCTTCTGCAACCTCTACGTCTCGCGGGAATGGAACGAGGGCACGATCCCCCGCGTCTTCGTCCCGGAACGCCGCCCGCCCGGGAAATCCGACCACCCGGAGCGGTGACGGACCCGCCGCCGGGCGCCGGTTGTGTGCCCTTCGCGCCGGTGGCGACGCCCGCCTCCGCGGCGGAGAATACGCGAGTCGGGCGCTCCCCGGGGGGAACGCCCGACCGGCAGGAGAGATCACCGTCTCTATCCCGCTATTTCAGCATCGACTTGATCGCTCCCCAGCTCTCCTCCTCCACGCCGATCGATGACGGGCAGATCGTCGCGGTCAGCCCGACCGCATCGAAGAGGACGTTGTCGGGCCACATCGCCGCCTGGACGAGCCCCGTGTCGGGGTGCGGCCCGACGACGATCGGCACATCGTTCCCGATCGCGTCGCAATCGCCGGTCAGAATGAAATGGACGGTCGCCATCAGGTTGTAGCCGGGCACCCAGCCGTTCAGGGGCGGCCAGAAGGAGAGGGAGACGCCCGAGGTCGTCTGGCCCATCGAGAGGGAGGCGGTGAATTCCTCGCCCGTCCAGATCATGGCGGCAGGATAGGTCACCTTGAACTCGGCGGCCGTGACGTAGCATTCGAATCCGACCGCGAAGACGTATCCGTCCATCGCGACCATCGGCAGGGGATCGTCGAGCGTGTTCACCGACGCTTCCGCGTCGAAGAAGAAGCCGATCGCGGGATCGGCCAGGATCGCGGCGGGAACCAGCAGCACCAGGAGAAATGCGATAGCGTGTCTCATCGAAGCACCTTTCGTCGTTGTCGTTTCTCGTTTTGTATCGTCTCCGGTATCGGTCGCGGGGCGGCGGCGGTGACGGCGGATCCACCTCCTTCCGGCCGTCTTCCGTCCGGCGTCGGTCGCCGCGCCCTCTTCGGCCGCGGCACACGCTCTTGTCTACGGCCGGTTTTCCGGACCGGTTTCAAACAGGCGGTTCAAATGAGTGATATCCCCCACGCGGGGCGGCCGGAAGGGCGGGGCGGAAAAAAGAGCGCCGGCCGTGAAACTTATCGGCGCGCGGACAGTATACAAGAAGACCATGCGCGGATCGGGCGCATGTCTCGATATGTCCTTCAGTCATTCGAAAGGAGAGGACCCATGGGCAAACGGGAACTGCTGTTCCTGGTCGTGGCGGCCCTGATGGTCGCCGGCGTCGCGCACGCCGAGCCGGAAAGCCGTCTCATGCGCTTTCCCGACATCCACGGCGACAGGATCGTCTTCACGTACGGCGGCGATCTCTGGCTCGTGCCGGCCGAAGGAGGCACGGCGACGAGGCTCACGTCGCACGGCGGGAACGAGGGCTTCGCGAAGTTCTCCCCGGACGGGGAGACGATCGCCTTCACCGGCCTCTACGACGGCAACAACGACGTCTACACGATCCCCGTGGGCGGCGGCGTGCCGAAGCGGCTGACCTACCATTCGATGGGTGACCTCGTCGTCGACTGGCATCCCTCGGGCAAACAGATCCTCTTCCGGTCGTCCCGCGAATCGAAGACCAACCCCGGACCACGCTACCGCCGGCTCTTCCTCGTCGGCGTGGACGGCGGCTACCCGGAGGCCCTGCCCCTCTTCGAGGGGGAGCTGACCTCCTTCTCCCCCGACGGCACGAAGATCGCCTACAACCGCATGTCGCGCGAGTTCCGCACGTGGAAACGCTATCGCGGCGGCATGGCGCAGGAGATCTGGCTCTACGACCTGAAGAAGAACGTCTCGGAGAAGCTCACCGACTTCGAGGGCACCGACGCCTTCCCGATGTGGTTCGGGGACCGCGTCTACTTCGTCTCCGACCGTTCCCACGCGATGAACATCTTCTGCCTCGACATGAAGACGAGGGAGATCCGGCAGATCACCAGCCACAGGGAATACGACGTCAAGTGGCCGAGCCTCGGCGACGGCAGGATCGTCTACGAGAACGGCGGCTTCCTGTACGTCCTCGACCTGGCAACGGAGAAGGCCGAGCGGATCAAGGTACAGGTGCCCGGCGAGCTCAACTCCACGCGGCCGCATTTCGTGAACGCCGCGGGGATGATCCGCACCTTCGATCTATCCGCCTCCGGCAAGCGCGCGATCTTCGGCGCCCGGGGCGAGATCTTCACCGTGCCGGCCGAGAAGGGCGTGGCCAGGAACATCAGCCGCACCTCCGGCGTACGGGAACGGTCGCCCGCATACTCCCCCGACGGCAGATGGATCGCCTACTTCGCCGACGAAACGGGCGAATACGAGCTCTACACGCGCCCGGCGGACGGCACGGGCGATCCCGTGCGCGTGACCAAGGGGCTCCACAACTACCCCTTCCTGCTGAAATGGTCTCCCGACAGCAAGAAGATCCTCTTCTACGACCAGACCTTCAAGCTCTACTGGGCCGATGTCGAGGCGAAGAAATTCCACGTGATCGACGAGGACGACTGGGGCGATCTCAACGATTTCGCCTGGTCGCATGACAGCAAGTGGATCGCCTACTCGAAGCGCGACTTCGACAGCGCCCTCAGTTCGATCTGGCTTTACTCCCTCGACGAGGGACGCTCGCAGCGCGTCACGAGCGGGATGTACAACGACTACGATCCCACGTTCGACCCGGGCGGCAAGTACCTCTTCTTCGTCTCCGACCGCTCGCAGAACATCCGGTTCCACTCGCGCGAGTTCGACGTCGACTTCCCCTACCCCTCCACCGTCTGCGTCCTCACGCTGGCGGCCGACACGCCGAGCCTCCTCGCTCCCGAGAGCGACGAGGTCGAGGTGAAGGAGGAGGAGAAGAAGGACGAGAACGAAAACGGCGACGAGAAGAAGAAGAAGAACGAGGAGAAGACCGACGAGGAGAAGAAGGACGAAGAGGGCATCAAGATCGACTTCGACGGGATCGAGCACCGCGTCGTCGCCCTTCCCCTCGGAACGGGCAACTTCATCGGGCTCTACGCCCTCGAGGGCAAGCTCCTCTTCGCCGAGGTCCCCAGCACGCCGATCTCGCTGAACGGCATGCCCGGCTCGGCGGAGCTCAAGTTCTTCGACTTCAAGGAGCGCGAGGCGAAGACGGTCATCGCCGGGATCAACGGCTACGACGTCTCCGCCGACGGCAAGAAGATCATCTACTCCGCGCGCGGCCAGTACGGGATCATCGACGTCGCCCCCGGCAAGAAGGTCGGCGACGGCTCGATCTCCACGGCCGGGCTCACGATGAAGCTCGATCCGCGGGCCGAGTGGGCGCAGATGTTCAACGAGGCGTGGCGGCTCGAGCGCGACTTCTTCTACGTCGACAACATGCACGGCGTCGACTGGGACGCGATGAAGAAGCGCTACGAGCAGTTCATTCCCTACCTGACGAGCCGCGACGACCTCAACTACGTCATCGGCGAGCTGATCGCCGAGCTGTGCGTCGGGCACTCCTACGTGGGCGGCGGCGACTACTACCCGAGCGCCTCGTTCATCGGCGGCGGCAAGCTCGGCTGCGATCTCGAGATCGACTCGAAGAGCGGCCGGTACCGCATCTCGAAGATCTACGGGGGCCGCAACTGGGATCCCCAGTTCATCGCCCCGCTCGCCCAGCCGGGGATCGCCGTCGAGGAGGGAAACTTTCTTCTCGCGATCAACGGCGTCGACCTGAAGTACCCGACGAACCCCTACGAGCTCCTCGAGGGGCTCGCCGGCGAGCAGACGATCGTCACGGTCGGCACGACGCCGGGCGACGACGACCCGAAGGATTACACGGTCGTCCCCGTCGCCAGCGACATCAACCTCCGCTACGACGACTGGGTGGAGGGGAACCGCCTGAAGACCCTCGAGGCCTCCGGCGGGAAGATCGGCTACATCCACGTCCCGTCGACGGCCGTCTGGGGACTCGTCGAGTTCGCGCGGCAGTTCTACGCGCAGGCGCGGATGGAGGGGATCGTCGTCGACGTCCGCTACAACAGCGGCGGCTGGATGCCGACCCTCTTCACCGACCGGCTCAGCCGCAGGATCTCGAGTCTCTGGGGCGAGCGGTACGGCCGCGTCAACCCCTTCCCCGTCGCCGCGCCCGTCGGCCACATGGCCTGCATCATCAACGAGCGCGCCGGCTCGGGAGGCGACGCCTTCCCCTTCTTCTTCCGCCAGAACAAGCTCGGCCCCCTCGTGGGCAAGCGGACCTGGGGCGGACTGGTCGGCATGAACCGCAACCTGCCGCTCGTCGACGGCGGCATGGTCACCGTGCCGACGGTCGGGTTCATGAACCTCGACGAGGAATACGACGTCGAGAACGAGGGGATCGCCCCCGACATCGAGGTCGAGAACATGCCCGACGAGGTCGTCAAGGGCCGTGACCCGCAACTCGAGCGGACGATCGAGTACCTGATGCAGAAGATTTCGGAGGATCCTCCGCGCACGAAGTACACCAAGCCGAAGGATCCCGACAAGAGTTGATCCGCAGCAGGATCGCTTCGCGGGGGGGCGCCGCACGCGGCGCTCCCCCGTCGCTTTCCGTCTCGAACCGCCCGCGCCCCCGATCGCCGCTTCGCGCTCCAGCCCGCCCCGACGCCCTCATTTCCGCATTCGCCGATCGTCGTGTCGCGCCGCCGTTCTCCGCGCCCCGTTTGAACGCGGCGCGCCGATGTGGTATCATACGGGGAAACCGCTGCAGTTCCATCAAATCACGCGCGGGCCGGCCCGCCGGGAAGAGAGACGCCTCATGAGACCGCTCGTCGCCGTTTCCTGCATCCTCGTTTTCCTGACCGCCGCGGTTGGATCGCCGGCGGCCGGCGGGAAATTCGACCCCTCCCTCCGCTTTCTCGCGGACCACCGCGCCGCCCCCCTCCTCGCCGGGATGGCGGGGCGTCCCTTTCTCGCGGCCGGGGCCGGGGAATCGGTCGTCGTGACGGCGAAGTTCGACCACGTCCTCTCCGGCGCCGAGATCGAGGCGCTCCGCGCCGACGGCGTCCGCTTCTTCGAGGCCGGCGGCGACATCGCGCGCACCGGGGCGATCTATCCCCTCAGGGTGCCGTGGGAGGCCCTCGACGGCCTCGCCGCGCGCCGCGAGCTGCTGCGCGTCGAGGCGGCCTGGAACCCCGTCGTCCTTCCCCTGCTCGACGTGAGCGCGGTCGAGATCGAGGCGGCGGCCGCCCGGGGCTACGACGACCCGCTCGGCGCCCCGATCGCCGGCTCGGGGATGCGGATCGCCGATTTCGACACGGGGATCGATGTCTTCCATCCCTCCTTCTTCCGCGCCGACGGCGACACGCTCGACTGGATCGACGCCGACGAATCCGGCGATTTCACCGCGGGAACGGACGCGGTGGACCTGGACGGCGACGGTTTCGCCGACGCCGGCGAGACGCTCGACTTCCTGGACGGGTGGATCTACGATCCCGCCCACGTCTGGGGCGCGGGCTACCCGAGCAACGACGACGGCGTCTGCCAGACCTGGTGGGACTGGCTCTACAACGACGCGAACGGCAACGGCGAACGCGAATACGGTCCGGGCGACGGCTTCGCCGAAAGCGACCCGACCTACGGCGAGCTTCTCTTCATCGCTCTCGACGACGACGCCGACGGCGAACTCGACCCGGGCGAGCGACTCGTCGCCCTCGGCACGTCGAAGGTGCGGGCCACGGCGAACGCCGACCAGGTGGAACGCGAGCGCGGCGTCGACCTCATCATGAACGAAAACGACACGAACGGCCACGGCACGGCCGTCTCGGGGATCCTCGCCGGCGGCTGGCCGGGACGCCACCGCTTCACCGGCGTCGCCCCCGATGCCGAGATCCTCGCCGGCTACTTCTTCTCGGGGCTCCCCATCTCCTACCTCGTGCCCTGGGCCCGCTCCCGCGAGGCCGACGCGATGCTCTACGAGTTCGGGGGGTTCGTCTGGGAGCCGCTCGACGGCTCCACCCTCGACGCCGAGATCATCTCGATCGAGAACGAGACGATCGTCCAGGTGACGCCCTCGGGCAACCTCGCCCGCGGCGGCAAGCACGCAATCTCGAACGTTCCGGCGAACGACTCGACGACCGTGCGGATCGGCGTCCCCCAGTACAACGGCCAGGACATCGGCTACCTCTACGGGACGGTCCTCTGGCGGACGGCGATCGACGACCTCGTCTTCCGCATGGAGACGCCGCTCGGCGGGCGATTCACCTTCGAACCGGGCCTGTACGAATTCGACGGCTACTACTTCTGGTTCGACTGGTACGAGAGCGACCGCGGGACGATGGAGTTCGACTTCTACGTCGCCTACAACAACAATCCGAACGTCCTCGGCACGTGGGAGCTCACGATCGTCAACGAAACGGCCGGCGAGATAGAGACGATCGAGAACGTCGCCGACAATCTCTCCTCGTGGGCCGGCGGCGCCGAGTGGCTCGACGACGTCTCCAACGACCGCAACGTCACCTGGCCGGCGACCGCCGACAGCGCCTTCTGCAACGCCTCCTACTCGACGCGCGGCTTCGAGGGGTACGGCGGCGTCGGCGCCGGGTCGATCCCGCCGGGCGAGATCAGCGCCTTCAGCGGCCGCGGGGCGAGGATCGACGGCAAGCACCTGCTCGACATCGCCTCGCCGGGCAACTACGACGTCTACTCGACCCGGACGAGCCAGGACACCGGCGGCTATCCGCTCGGCGGCTACCGCCAGTTCAGCGGCACGAGCGCCGCGGGGCCGCACGTGGCGGCCGCCGTCGCCCTCGTGAAGCAGTCCGACACGACGCTCACCGCCGACGGGATCCAGGGGCGGATCGCCGCGGCCGCCCTGGCCGACGGGTTCACCGGCGCCGTCTACAACGACACGTGGGGCTGGGGCAAGCTCCGCATCCTCGACGCGCTGGGCGTCGCCGTCGCCGTCGGGGAGATCGAGAGGGGCGACCGGCCGCCGCGGCTCGTCCTCGACGCCAACTGGCCCAACCCCTTCAATCCCGTGACGTGGATCCCCTTCTACATCCCCGCGGACGGGCGGGCGAGCATCAGGATCTACGACGTGCGCGGACGGCTCGTGCGCGTTCTCCGCGAGCGGCGTTACGAGGCCGGGGCGCACAGCGTCATGTGGGACGGACGGGACGAGGCGGGCCGCGAGGCCGTCTCGGGGGTCTACTTCTGCGTGCTGCGCGCGGGAGACGAGACGCGGTCGCGGAAACTCGTGTTGCTGCGGTGACCGGGCGCGCGCGGGAGTCCTTTCCTCACAGGCGGTTGCGTAGTATATTCGAAGTGTGGCCGGCCGACGCGTCCCGAGCGAAGAACGGATACGCCATGCTCGCACCGTCCCGTGACGGAATCCCACCCGGTCGAGAGCAGGCGCTCCTCCGAAAGGAGCCCTCCATGAGGTCGACGAGTCTGCTTTCCTGCGCCCTGCTCGCCGTACTTTTCGCGGCCGGCGCCGCCCAGGCCGGCGAAGTGCGCGCCGTCTACCGCTTCGACGCCCCGCGCATCGAGCCGCGCGGCGGCGGATTCTCCGCGCTCGTCTTCGAGAACACGATCGGGCTCGGCCCCGTCGGCGAGCCGGCCTTTCCCTTCCGCGGCGCCCGCATCCTCCTGCCCGAGGGCGAACGCGCGGCGTCGGTGCGCATCGAGCGACGAGACTGGACCCCCGTCGCCGGCACCTGCCGTCTCGCCCCCCGCCAGGCCTTCATCCCCGTCAGCGCCCCGCGTCGAAGCGACCTGCGGGTGAACGAGGCGGCCTACGGCGTCGACCGGTGGGTCGAGCCGGAGACGGCACGGTTCCGCACCTTCCATTACCGGGGGCACCCGATCGCCGTCGGCTCCTTCAGTCCCGCCGCCTTCCATCCGCGAGGCGGTCTCGTCGGCTGGTACGGCGAGATCGAGCTCGTCGTCGAGACGTCGCCCGACCCGCGCGCAACCGAGGCGGCCGAGCTCCGCCGGACGGACGCCGAAACGATCGCCCGGCTCTCCGCGCTCGTGGACAATCCGGGGGCGGCGCCGGCGCCGGCCGACTCCCGCGCCGAGGAACTCGGCTTCGAGCGCTACGAGTACCTCATCCTCACCAACGAGACCCTCGCCTCCTCCTTCGAGCCGCTCAGGCGATTCTACAACCGGCGCGGCATCCGCACGAAGATCGTCGCCTGGGAGAGCGTCGAAGAGGTCTTCGACGGGATCGACCCGGCGGACAACGTCCGGCGGGCGATCCGCGACGCCTACATCCACAACGGGATCACGCACGTCCTGCTCGGCGGCGACGCCGACGGCCATCCCGACGACCCGAAGACCGTCCCCTTCCGTCCCCTCTACTGCGGCTTCCTCCTCGAGGGGATACTCGCGGACCCGACCTTCGAGCACGACAACAACATCCCGGCCGATATCTACTTCGCCTGCCTCGACGGCTCGTGGAACGACGACGCCGACACGGCGTGGGGCGAGCCGGGCGAGGACGACCTCTTCGCCGAGGTCGCCGTCGGCCGCGCGCCGGTCGACGACCCGGCCGAGGCGGCCGACTTCGTGAACAAGACGATCCTCTACCAGTCGAGCCCGGTCGCCGGCATGAACCGCTCGGTCGTCCTCCTCGGCGAGAAGCTCTGGGACGAACCGCTCGTCTACGGGGGCGACTGCATGGACGAGCTCGTCGGCACGTGCGTTGCGAACGGCTACGAGACCTGCGGCTACCCGGTCGGCTTCGCCGTGACGCGCCGCTACGAACGCGACGGCGACTACTGGTACAATGCCGACGTCTGTCACGAGGTGAACGACGGCACGCTCTGGCTGGCGCATCTCGGGCATTCCTACACGCATTACTGCATGCACCTGAGGCCCGACCAGATAAACGAATACACCTTCGCCAACGACGGATCCGCTGCGCCCTTTCCCGTCTTCTACTCGCAGGGCTGCTACGCGGGAGCCTTCGACAACCGGATGTCCTCCACCCAATGGGATCCCGTGGACTGCATCGGCGAGATCTTCGTCACCACGCCCCACTGCGCCGTCGCCTTCATCGGCAACTCGCGATTCGGACTCGCCGACGCCCCCGGCACCGACGGGCCCAACCAGCATTTCATGCGCGAGTTCTTCGATGCCGTCTTCTCAGAGGGCTGCAACACCCTCGGCGAGGCGAACAACCGCTCGAAGGAGGAGGTGGCGCCCTTCCTCGTCCCGCCCGACCTCTACGAGACGGGCGGTCTCCGCTGGGTCTACTACTGCCTGAACCTGCTCGGGGACCCGGTCATGGAGACGTGGACCGACGAACCGAATCCGATGAGCGTCTCGCACCCGATCCTGATGAGCCGCGGCGCCGCTTCGATCGTCGTCGACACGGGAGTCGAGGGAGCCCTCGTCGCCCTCTGGGCCGACGGCGAGTGCTTCGCCCGGGGCGTGGCCGACGCCGGCGGCACGGCGACCGTCGAACGCTGCCGGACGATCCCCGACTCGCTCACCTCGATCGAGATCGACGCGTGGGCCCACGACCGCGAGGCGTACCGGGGCCTCGTCTTCTTCAGGGATCCGGCCACCGGCGCGGACGCGCCGCCGCCGCTTCTGCGCCTCGAACAGAACGAGCCGAATCCATTCAATCCGTCGACGGTCATCCGCTTCGTCCTCGACCGGCCGGGGCGCGCCCTCCTGCGCGTCTACGACGTGCGGGGACGGCGCGTCGCCACCCTCGTCGACGGCCGTCTCGACGCCGGGTTGCACGCGGTTCCGTGGCGCCCCGCCGGCGCGGCGAGCGGCGTCTATCTCTACGTGCTCGAGACGGGCGGGCGGCGGATCGCCCGCAAGGCCGTCCTCCTGCGCTGACGACGAAAGGAACGACATGCCGTTTTCCCGGAGACTGCCCGCGGTCATTCTTCTCGGAACCATGCTCGGCTTCGCCGCCGCGGGACTGCGGGGCGCGGAGATCCGCGCCGTCTACCGCTTCGACGCGCCCGCCGTCGCCGTGGACGACGGAGGATGGACCGTCCTCCGGTTTCCCGACGCGGTCACCTCCGGTTCGGCCGGTTATCCCGGCTATCCCTTCCGGGGCGTCCGCCTCCTGCTGCCCCCCGGCGAATCGGTTTGTTCGGCGCGGATCGAGCGGCGCGGTTGGCGGCTGCTCGAGGGGCGCCACCAGATCAGGCCCCGGCAGCGCCACGTGCCGGGAACGGGCGCGGACGCCGGCGGACGGCTGCTGGTGAACGAGGCGGCCTACGGCGTCGACCGCTGGGTCTCGCCGCCCGAGCCCGTCTTCTGCACGCACTTCCTGCGCGGCCACCCGATCGCCGTCGGCGCCTTCAGTCCCCTCGGCTATCGCCCCGCAGCGGGCGAGGTCGGCTGGTTTGCCGAGGTCGAGGTCGTCATCGAGACCGCGCCCGATCCGCGCGCCGCCGCCGCGACCGCCCTCCGCCGCGACGACCCGGCGACGATCGCACGACTCGAACGCGTCGTCGACAATCCCGGCGCCGCGCCCGCCGCCGTCGCGGCCCCCCTCCCGCCAGGGAAATCCTACGAGTACCTCATCGTCACCACGGAGAGCCTCGCGGACGATTTCGCTTCCCTCGCCGAGTTCCACACGCGGCGCGGGATGCGGGCGCGGATCCTCACGGTGGAGGCGATCGCCGCCGGGTACGACGGCGTCGACGACGCCGAGCGGATCCGCACGGCGATCGCCGACGAGTACGCCCTGCACGGGATCACGCACGTCCTCCTCGGCGGCGACGGCGACGGCCCGCCCGAAGGCGGCGAGGCCATCGTCCCCTACCGCGGCTTCTACTGCGGCGTCGAATCGAACGTCCTCTACGAGGAGCCGAACATCCCCGCCGACATGTACTTCTCCAATCTCGACGGCACGTGGAACGACGACGGCGACAGCCTCTGGGGGGAACCGGGCGAGGAGGACCTCTTCGCCGAACTGGCGGTGGGACGCGCCTGCGTGGAGACCGCCGGCGACGTGGCCACCTTCGTCGGCAAGACGACCCGCTACCTCTCCACGCCCGTCGGGGAAAAGATCGAGTCGGCCCTTCTTCTCGGCGAGCACCTGTGGGACGACCCGCTCACCTGGGGCGGCGACGAGCTCGACCAGCTCGTCGGTGTCTGCGGCAACTACGGCTTCGTCACCGGGGGGATTCCACCCGCCTTCGACGTCGATCGCCTCTACGACCGCGATCTCGGCTACTGGTCGAAGTACACGGCGCGCGACTCGATCAACGCCGGAACGCACTGGGTAATCCATTCGGGGCACTGCAACAGCTCGTACTGCATGCGTTTCTCTCTCGGCGACATCAACGACGCCAGCTTCACCAATGACGGCCTCGCTGCCAACTACGCGATCGTCAACTCGACCGGCTGCTACACCGGCTCCTTCGACAACCGCACGGTCACCGTCTACAACGACGTCGACTGCATCGGCGAGGCGATGGTCTCGATCGACCACTTCGCCGTCGCCTGCCTCGCCAACAGCCGCTACGGCTGGTTCGAGGAGGGAACGACCGACGGCCCCTCGCACCACTTCCAGCGCGAGTTCTTCGACGCCGTCTTCACCGAGGGGCTCACCACGCTCGGCGAGGCGAACGCCGACTCCAAGGACGACACGGCGCCCTTCATCGATCCCCCGGGCGAATACGAATCGGGGGCGCGCCGCTGGAGCCTCTACACGTTGAACCTCCTCGGCGATCCCGCGCTCGACGCGTGGACGGCCGCGCCCGCTTCGATCGCCGCCACGCACCCGGCCGTCGCCGGCAGGTGGGACGACGTTTTCGAGGTCGACACCGACGCGCCCGGGGCGACGGCGGTCCTCTGGATGAACGGCGTGGTCTACGGCCGCGCCGTGGCCGACGAGGCGGGGCACCTCTCGATCCCGCGGAGCCTGCCCTACCCCGACACACTCGCCGCGGTCGAGCTCGACGTGTGGGCGCACGACCGTTACGTCTACCGCGGCACGATCGCCATCGACGAGGCCACCGCGGCGGAGACGCCGCCCCCCGCCGTCGCGCTCTTCCAGAACGCGCCGAACCCCTTCAACCCGTCGACGGTCATCCGTTTCGAGCTGTCGCGCAACTGCCTCGTCGATCTGCGGGCCTACGACGCGGCGGGGCGGGAGGTCGAACGGATCGTGCGCGCCGAGTACCCGGCCGGGCGCCACGCGATCGACTGGCGCCCCGACAACCTGCCGAGCGGCGTCTATTTCTACCTTCTCCGCGCGGACGGGACCCGCGTCTCCCGCAAGGCGGTCCTCCTGCGCTGAGCGCTCCGGGTCGCCGTCAGTCCCGTGTGCTCGTTCCTACCTGTTCTTTATCAGGCCGATGATGAACAGGAGGACGATCGCCCCGACCAGGGCGGTCAAAAGCGATCCGATGACACCTTCCCCGCCGATGCCGAGCAGGCCGAACAACCAGCCGCCGACGATGCCCCCGATGATACCCACAATGATGTTGCCGAGGATTCCGAAGCCCCGCCCCTTCATGATCAGGCCGGCAATCCATCCGGCAACGCCGCCGATCAGCAGAAACCACAGGATGCTCATCACGCACTCCCTTCCCGGAAAACGCCGCTACCCGGCCGTATCGATCGGCCGGCACACGAACCCGCCCGGGATGGCGCCCACGATCGGCGCGAATCCCCAAGGCGCTTGCTTGTCGGTAGCCCCCACGATGACGAACAGGAAGTCGAAGGTCATCACGATCCCGACTTCTCCGGTGAACCCTTCTCCCATCCCGCTTTCGGCCCGATTCTTCCGGCAGCGCGATCACCCTGTCAACACGAAAGAATCCGTGCGATCGACACGCGCGCGACCTTCCGCGATTTTCCCTGCAACATTCCGATATCTCGATCCGTCATCCATGATGCCGGAGGCGCGACATTCGCCGTGGGCGACAGGCGAAAGACGAGGACGATGACCGGAACGACAATCGCGAGGCAACTCATCCTGGCGGGAACGATCGCGGCGTGCGCGGCGGAACCCGCCCTGGCCGGCAACCCCGCCGACAGTCCGGAACAAACGAAGGCGATCGGGATCGACGTTGCGCGACGCATCCGCGCGGTCCGCATCGACGGCGGCAAGCTCGCCATCGACGGCCTCCTCGAGGAGGCGGCCTGGCGGGGGGCCGCGGAAGGCACGGGGTTCACGCAGACCGAGCCGCACGACGGCGAACCGGCGACAGAGAGGACATCCGTCCGCCTCCTCTACGACGACCGCGCGATCTACGTCGGCATCCGCGCCTTCGACGACGAGGCGGAACGGATCTGCGCGCGGCTCGCGCGCCGCGACGACGAGTGCCGCTCCGACTGGGTCTACGTCTACTTCGACTCGTACGACGACAACCGGACGGCCTTCTGCTTCTGCGTCAACCCGGCCGGCTCCCGGATGGACGGCCTGGTCTTCGACGACAACAGCCTCGACATGAACTGGGACGCCGTCTGGGACGTCGGCACCTCGATCGACGACGACGGCTGGACGGCCGAGTTCGCCATCCCCTTCAGCCAGCTCCGCTACAACGGCAATCCCTCCTGGGGATTCCAGGTCCGGCGGGTCATCGACCGGAAAAGCGAGGAATCCCACTGGGCGCGGAAGCCCAAGAACACGTACCAGTTCGTCTCCATCTTCGGATCGGTCACGGGACTCGACCATCTGCCGCACGTTCGGCGCCTCGAGGTGATGCCCTACGCGGTGACCTCGGTCGACGCCTGGGGCGCGCGGGATGACGATCCCTTCCGGCGGGATCCGGACGGCGATTTCCGCCCCGGGATCGACATCAAGTACGGCCTGACGAGCAACATGACCCTCGACGCCACGATCAATCCCGATTTCGGGCAGGTCGAGCAGGACCCGAGCGAGTTCAACCTCACCGCCTACGAGAGCTTCTTCGAGGAGAAGCGCCCCTTCTTCATCGAGGGCTCGAGCCTCTTCCAGTTCCGGCTGATGTTCGGCGACGGCGATTCAGAGCGGCTCTTCTACTCGCGCCGGATCGGCCGGGCGCCGCAGTTCCACCCGCTCGATTCGAAACGGTACGAGGGGCGGGACACCGACGCGTTTCACGAGTTCACGCCGCGATTCACGACGATCCTCGGCGCCGCGAAGGTCACCGGACGCACGGAGAGCGGCTGGTCGATCGGCCTCCTCGACGCGGTCACCGACAAGGAGGAGGCCCGGGTGGCGCTTCCCGGCGGCGAGCGGCAGGCCGTCGCCGTCGAGCCGATGACCAACTACCTCGTCGGCCGCGCGAGGAGGGACTTCAACGACGGCGAGAGCACCGTCGGCGCGATCCTGACGAGCGTGAGCAGGGACCGTTCCAACGACGACATGTCATGGCTCAACCGCGACGCGTGGACGGGGGGGCTCGACCTCACCCACCGCTGGGGCGACTCGGGCTACGAGATCGACGTCTCGGTGATGGGCAGCCATCTCCGCGGCTCCACGGATGCGATCCTCGACGCGCAGACCTCGTCGGCCCGCTACTTCCAGCGCCCGGACGCAAGCCACGTCGATGTCGACTCCTCCCTGACCCACATGGAGGGCTACGCCGCGAAGATCTGGGGTGGCAGGTTCTCGCAGGGACGCTTCCGTTTCGGCCTCGGCTACATCGCGCGCAGCCCGGGATTCGAGTGCAACGACCTCGGCTACATGCAGCGGGCCGACCGGAACATGGGCGTCTACTGGATGCAGTGGCGCGGCTGGGAACCGGGGCGGTTCGTCAAGAAGTACAGCACCAACATCAACCTCTGGCGGAGCTGGAACTTCGACGGGGAGATGTACGATCTCGGCGGCAACGTGAACGGCTCGTGCATGTTCGTCAACGAGTGGGAGATCTACGGCGGATTCAACCGCGAGCAGTCGGTGCCGAGCCTCACGCTGCTCCGCGGCGGCCCGTCGGTGCTCGTCCCCGGCTACTGGTCCGGCTGGCACGGGATCAACACCGACACGAGAAAGCGGATCGTCCTCGGCTACGACGGGGAATTCAACGTCGACGACGAATCGGTCCGACGCTACTGGGCCTCCCCCTGGATCCAGTTCAAGCCGTCGGACCGCTTCGACATGACCGTGAGGACCGAGTGGAACGACCGCCACTTCGGGCAGCAGTACGTCGACGAGGTGAACGGGCGCTACGTCGTCGCCCGTCTCGACCAGCGCGTCTTCCGCCTGACGACGCGCTTCAACTGCACGATCACGCCGAGGATGAGTTTCCAGCTCTACGCGATGCCCTTCGTCACGGCCGGGACGTACCGGGACTTCCGCGAGGTGACCGATCCCCGGGCCGACCGCTACGACGACCGGTTCGCCCCGTACGACTACGAAAACGACCCCGACTTCAACTTCAAGCAGCTTCGCTCGAACGTCGTCTTCCGCTGGGAGTACAGCCCCGGCTCGACCCTCTACCTCGTCTGGTCGCGGGGCGCGACCGACTACGAGGAGGAGTACGGGCGCTACTCGCTCGGCCGCGACCTCGACCGGATGTGGACCGCCCCGAGCGACAACACGTTCCTCGTGAAGTTCAACAAGTGGTTCAGTTTGTAGGCCGGCCGATCAGTTCGCAAACGAGGCCGACGAGAAGCCCGCCGATGACGACGCGCTCGGAGAAGCGCTCGGCCCAGGCGCGGGCGGCCAGGGCGACGGCGCGGTAGAGGCCGGGCTCGTCGCGGTAGCGGTCGAGGGCGGCTGCGATCGCCGCCGGGTCGCGCGGCGGCACGAGCAACCCCCGCTCTTCCTCGCCGACGAGGACGGGGAGATTCTTCCACCGACTCGCCACCACCGGCACCCCCGCGGCGAAGGCCTCGAGAAGAACCGCCGGATTCCCCTCCCCCTCGTGATAGGTCGGCAAGAGCAGCGCGTCGTAGCCGGCGATCGTCGCGGCGGCCTCCCCCGGCTCGGTCTCACCCCGGTAGGCGGCGTTCGGCAGGCGCTCGACGGCCCTGAGGAACTCCTTCGCGTCGCGCGGGGCGAGTTGCCCCCAGACGTCGCACGAGAGATCCGTTCGCCCGCCGATCGCCGCGAGGATGTCGAAGATCCCCTTCTCCCGCTTGACCTGCCCGACGAAGACGCATCGCCCGCCGAAACGGCCGGGATCGAAGTCGGCGGCGAAGGCGTCGTCGGGAACGACGTTCGGGTAGACCGTCAGCCGCGCGCGGTCGATTTCGAGAAGACCGGCGAGCTCCACCGCGAGATCCTCCGTCTCGGGAAGGAGGGCGTCCGCGCGGCGCAGGGCGCCCCGCGCGACGGCGCGCCACGGCGCCGGCATCCCCCGCAGCCGCTCGGGAAGAAAGGAGCCGAAGGGTTTGACGACAACCGGGCGGCGCAGGAGGCGGCAGGCGTGGATGACGGGAACGCCGAGCGTGCAGAGAAAGCGGCTGTTCCCCCAGAAGAGGACGACATCCGCGGCGGGAAGCCGCCGGAGGAAACGCGCGAGGATCCGCAGGCCGCGCACGAGGTCCCGCGCCGAAAGGGGATCGTGGGTGAGGCGGACCGCGCCGCCGCCGGAGGTGTCGACGTGGTCGAGCGCGAACCCGTTCTCCGCCCAGTACCGGCTGCGGAGAAGGTAGCGCGTGGAGACGGTGTCCCCCCCGATCGGAGGCGGCGCCGGACCGAGGACCAGTACGCGTCGCGGTTCCATGGCCGTCATTATGCGCACGACAGGGGCGGGGCTGTCAACCGGGCGCGGACGCACCGCCGCCCGCGTCCCCGCTAGCCCATGCATCAAATCACCGGCGTTTCCCGTTTCGCTCGCCCGCCGCGCCCGCGGACGAGCACCCCATTGACACCGCTTCCGCCGATATGATAGAATAGATTTAGAAATCAGAACGACCCTCCTCTTCTTCTCTGCGCGACGTTTCTGATATTTCTAAATCCGTCTACCAGTCTATTCGAGATAGATACACACGAGGAAACGATGATGCGTTATCTCTTCCTTGCATCGATCGTGCTGTTGCTGTCGCCTGTCTCCCCCGCGTTCGCCGAGACGCCGGACGGAACGTCCTTCGTCGATTTCGCGATGCGGGCGGGCGACGGCCTCGACGCGCGATGGTCAGAGATCGCCGGCGGCCGGGGGAACGCCCTCCAGGGGCTTTCGACCGTCGGACGGAGATCCGGTGGCGCCGTAATGCAGCGCTCGACAACCGGACGGCGGACCCACGCCCGGCACACGGTCGACGCTTCCGGATTCATCCACAAGGGGAAGACCGAGCGATACTTCCCCATCACCGCGAGGACGCGCGACGGCGCGACCCGCGGCACGAGGGTCCTGCGGAATCCGGCCAGCGATTCCCACGGACTCTCGTTCGATCGGCTCCGCCAACCCGACGCCCGCATGACGAAACGCGGGTTCTTCACGCGGCGCGCCTCCGCCCCGCGCAAGTCCCCCGCGATGGGACAGCGAATCGGCGGCGCCAGCAGCACGCGCCGCACCGCCTCGCGCCCGGCCTACCGGGCGGCCCGCCCGAGGGGCGCCCGGCGTTGAGGAGCCGACCGGGCATCTTTTTTTCGGGGGCGCCGCAACGTCCCCGCACGCGGAACGGGTTCTGAAACCCTCCCCGTTCCGTCCGTACGCGCGAACGGCCGGGCTTCCGGGCCCGGCCGGCGCGCATCCGGCCCACCGGCGCCCGCCCGCGGTTTCTTCCCCCTTGCCCCGCACGCCCCGCCTGGTGTATACCTGTGTCCTGCCGCGAAGAAGGGAGCAGACCTATGCCGTTCACCATCCGCGCCCGACAGGCCGCCGCCAGGACGGTCCTCATCGCCGCCGCGCTCGCGATAGCCGCCTGCGGGAGCGACGATCCGGCCGGTCCCGTGGCCGAGGAGCGCGACACCACGCGCGTCGCCTTCCAGGACGGGCTGCTTCCCTCCGCCCTCTACGCCGGCACGCGCGACGCGGCGATCAAGGATGGTCCGACCGAGGAGATCCGCGGCGGCAACTTCGGCACGGCCGCCCTCGACACGCTCGGAACGCGCGAGGCTGGCGACGGTTTCTTCGAGAGCCGCGTCCTTGTGAGATTCGACCTCGCCTCCCTCACCAACTGCTGGTACGTCGTCTCCGCCGATCTCGCCGTCTGGATCGAATCGATCGACGAACCTTTCGTCGCGAGTCTCTACGAGACGACCGTCCCCGGCTTCGTGCCGGGCACGTGGGTCGAGGGAACGGGAGGAGCGGCCGGCGGAGTCTCCTGGAACACGATCGACGGCCTCGTGCCGTGGAACGTGCAGGGAGGGGATACGGCGGGCGGCGTGATCGCGCAGGCGACGATCGCGCCGGGGGACACGGCGGCGGTCTTCACGCTCCCCGCATCGCTCGTCCAGTCGTGGATCTCGATCCCCGCGTCGAACCACGGCGTGGCGCTCCGCGCCGCCTATCCCGCCCCGGGGGCGTCGGCGGTCGTTCGGATGCGCGAATCGGGCGCCCCGGCGCGCCGGCCGGCCCTCTCGATCGTCTACATCCGATACGGGTGAGGCTGCACGGGGTCCGGCGGCGCCGGACGAGCCGACGACGCTACGCGCCGCCTTCCGTGTCCGGCGATCGACGATTCGCCACGGTGAGAACGCCGGTGTTCTCGCCCTCTCCCATGTAGAGGGTGACGTGCGGGAAGGGGATCTCGATCCCCCGCTCGTCGAACGTCTTCTTCACGCGGCGGCGGAATTCCCTCGCGACCGCCCATTGCTTGATCGGCAGCGTCTTCATCATCACCTTGATGTTCACCGAGGAATCGCCGAAGGAATCGAGGCCGAGCACCTCGAGGGGCTCGAGCATCATCGGTCCGTACTCGGCGTCCTCCCTCATTTCCGCCGCCACCTCGCCGAGGATGCCGATCACCATGTCGATGTCCTCCTTGTATGCGACGCCGATCTCGACGAGGGCCCGCGACCATTCCTTCGTCATGTTGGTGAGGGTGGTGATCTCCCCGTTCGGCACCACGTGGACCTTCCCCTCGAGATCGCGGAGCGTCGTCACTCGGAGGTTGATCGACTCGACGAGGCCGCTCTTGCCGGCGATCTCGACGACGTCCCCCACGTTCATGTGGTTCTCGAGGAGGATGAAGAAGCCGCCGATGACGTCCTTGACGAGGCTCTGCCCGCCGAAGCCGACGGCGAGGCCGACGACCCCCGCGCCGGCCAGGAGCGGCCCGATGTCGATCCCGATCTCCTTGAGGATCATGAGCAGGACGGCGGTCAGCACGACGATGCGCATCGTCGTCTCGAGGATCCGCCCGAGGGTCTCGGCCCGCTTCTGGCGCTCGATGTCCTCGGCGTGCATCGACTCGATGCGGCGCTTCGACCGCCGGATCAGGAGCGAGAAGAGGCGGATCACGATGAACGATCCCACGACGATCACGAGGATCCGCAGGCCGCTCGAGAGCAGCCATCCGTATACGAGATGGAGATACTGCTGCATGCAACCTTCCTTTCGTTGCCCTTCGCGCCAGGCCGGGCCGACGTTCCGTTTGCCCCCGGCGAGCCGGAGCACTATTGTACACGAGAGCGGGCTTCCGTTCACGGCCGAATTCGGGCACGGCCATTGCAGCCTCCCGCGTGGGGGAACAAACGGCCGTACGGCATCGGGGGTGACGGTTTCCCGGAATTCCCCATACTTCCTGGTAGAGCCCTCCCCGGGGCGGGACGGGAAGCATCCCGGGGCCCCGAGGTTGCACTGCTCGCATCGAAGGACCGCATAATGCGTCTCAGAGTCGCGCTCGTGCTCGCGCTCGCCTTCGCCGCCGCCGCCTGCGGAGCGGAGAGGGCCGACAATCCCCTCGCGCAGGGAGGGGCACCGGAAAACGTTTCCTGGCCGCGGAAGGGCGTCGTCCACTGGCGCTCCTTCTTCGACTGGGACGAAAAGACGCTGTCGGAAGCGGCCGAGGCCGAGTACATCGTCGTTCCCACCGCATACTGCTTCTCCCCCGTCGGCGTCCCGATCCTCGCGAGGCTGCGCGAACTGAATCCCGACATCCGGGTTCTCGGCTACCAGGGCGTCCTCAACCAGGGGCTGCTCTGGCCCGACACGGTCTACCTCGAAACGACCCTCCCCTTCGCGCTCGACATCTGGCGCGCCGTCCGCGACGACTGGGCGTGGACCGACACCGGCGACACCTTCCAGATCTGGCCGGAGGCGATCTTTCTCGACCCGATCACCGGCGGCGAACTGAACCGCGACCTCATCGACGAGATCGTCTCGCTCTACGAACGCTACCAGCAGGCCACCGGGTACGTGCTCGACGGGGTCTTCCACGACTACTTCACCGATTATCTCTACGTGAACTGGATGCTCGAGGAGACGGTCGAGGGCGATCCCGACCTCGACGACGACGGCGTCCCCTTCGCCGACGATCCCGACGAGCAGGCGCTCCTCGTCGCCTGGCAGAAGGAATACGTCCGCGCCTTCGACGAGCGGTTCGGCTCCTCCTTTCTCCAGGTCGCGAACGGTCACCTGCCACAGGTCGACGCCGAGCTGGCCGGCATGCTCAACGGGATCTACTACGAAGCCTTTCCGAACAACCGGTCCGGTTTCACCGACTGCGAGGGCCTCGAGCGACTCGTCGAGAACTGCGCCGAGGGGTGGCTGCGCCCCGTTGGCGGCCGCACCTGGAGCATCACGACCAACGACGAGCTCGAGCAGAACAACTGGTTCTGCCTCGTGGCGAGCCTCATCGCCGGCTGCTGCTATACCGAGCACTACGAGGGATCGGTCTTCACCGGCTGGCAGCTCGCCGTGGACTGCGGCCTTCCCCTCGGGCCGGCCGCACGGGAGGGGCGCCCGGACAGCATCCTCACCTGGCGCCGCTTGTTCGAACGGGGCGAGGCCCGCATCTCCTTCGACCACTCCGGCCGCCGCAGCGAGGTCGTCTTCGAGCCGGCGGCCCGATAGCCCTCCGCGGGAGGCCGCCGTGTTCCCGGATGGTACGTTTCTTGCGGTATTTGCCGTTCCGTCATCCCGAACCCACCCGCCGCACGACGGCCACGCTCGTTCGAAAGGTGTGCAAGTGTCTGGAAAGAAAGGCTCTCGCGGCAACGGCACCGCGGTGATGAACCGCCGCAAAGCGACGCGGAATGCTCGATTGACGATCACGAATGGCTGCTTTGCCGGCCTCGAGATCGCCATCCGGAAGGACGCCACGACCCTGGGATCCTCCGTCGACAACGACATCTGTCTCGACCACGCCTTCGTCGCCGGGCAGCACGCCGTCATCCGGCGCCGGGGCGGCGGCTACCAGATCGAGGATCTGAACACCCGTCACGGAACGGCGCTGAACGGCCGGGAGATTCACCGGAACGACCTGCAGAACAACGACCGGATCCGGATCGGGAATTTCGAGCTCCGCTTCCACTGCTGACGATCAGGCCGCCCATCGACGACACGGCCGGTAAACCGGGCGGAATTCCGCTTTCCCCGGCCCGCGTCCATCTGGTATCCTTGACCATTCCCGGCACGTTCAGGCGTGCCGGAACGCCATCATACCCAGCCGTATCGGCCGGGCGCCGCCCGTGCGGCCGCGCCGCCGGCGAAAGGATGTGTCTGCCGTGCCCGAACGCACCGAGAACAGCGGAGGGATCGGATCCTTCCCGCGCACCTTCTGGGTGGCGAACGTCATGGAGCTCTTCGAGCGGGGGGCCTACTACGGCCTCAACGCCGTCCTCGCCATCTACCTGTCCGGCAAGGTCGCCGACGGCGGCCTCGGTTTCCGGGAGGACATGGTCGGGCTGCTCCAGGGCTTCGTCTACGCCGTCACGTACGTCTTCCCGATCCTCGGGGGGGCGCTCGCCGACCGCTACGGCTACCGCCGGATGCTTTTGGCGGCATTCTCGCTCCTCACCGCCGGATATTTCATCTCCGGTCACGTGACGAGCTACGGCATCATCTTCGCCTCCCTGCTCCTCATGGCCACAGGCTCCGGCCTCTTCAAGCCGATCATCTCGGGGACGATCGCCCGGTCGACGACCGAGAAGAACTCGGGATTCGGGTTCGGGGTCTACTACTGGATGATCAACCTCGGCGCCCTCGTCGCGCCGCTCGTGGCCGGCTGGCTCTACCGCGGCTTCTCCTGGCGGTGGGTCTTCATCGCCAGCTCCCTCTACTGCTTCGCGATGCTGATCCCCACGATCTTCATCTACCGCGACCCGCCGAAGCCGAAGAGCACGAAATCGCTCGGCGAGGTGCTCGGCGGCGCGATCATGGTCCTCTCCGACGCGCGGTTCATGCTCCTCATCTTCGTCTACTCCTGCTTCTGGATCCTCTACTTCCAGAATTTCGGCTCGGTGCTCTGGTACCTGCGCGACTTCATCGATCCGGCGCCGGTGAACCGCTTCTTCGCCCGGATCGGGCTCGGCGGGTTCGCCCTCGGGCCCGAGCACGTCACGGTGATCAACGCGGGCACGATCGTGGTGCTGCAGGTCCTCGTCAACCTCGTCGTCAAGCGCTTCAAGGCGCTGCCGACGATGGTGGGCGGCGTGCTGATCGGCGCGCTCGGCTTCCTCGTGCTCGCCTCATCGCAGCACGCGTGGATCTTCATCCTCGGTATCGCCGTCTTCTCGATCGGCGAGATGACCTGCCATCCAAAGTACTACAGCTACATCGGCCTCGTCGCCCCGCAGGACAAGAAGGCCGTCTACATGGGATACGCATTCCTCTACGGCGTGATCGGCTCGCTCGTCGGCTCGAACGTCGGCGGCGAGGCCTACAACGCCATCCTCAAGCCGCTCCTGCGCCGACCGGACTTCAACCCGGCCCTCGGGATGCTCTCGCCGGAGATCGTCTCGACGCTCAGGAACTTCTGGCTCGTCTTCGCCGTCCTCGGCGTGGCGACGATGCTGCTGCTGCTGCTCTACAACCGGGTCTTCGGCGAGGACACGACGGCGACGCGGGCGAAAGCCCGCGGGGCGATGTTCTTCATCTACGGGCTGCTGATCGTCCTCTCCGGCCTGATGCCCTGGTTTGTCTGGCGCTCGAAGGGCCTGATCCCGCCGAAGACGTGGATCCAGGCGTTCATCATGCTCTCGATCGGCGTCGGCGGGCTCTTCACCCTCCTTCGCAAGCCTCGGGAGGAAACGGCATGAGACGCGCGGCGACGGGCACGATCCTCCTGGCCCTTTTCCCGCTCCTCCTCCCCTCCTGCAAAGGGGAGCCGGCGTGCGATGCCGCCCGGCTCGAGAACGCCGTCTACGGCTTCTATCTCGGTGAGTCGAAAACGGACGTCTTCGCCCGCGCGAAGGGTCGCGCCTCGTGGGAGCGGCTCCCCGATCCGCGCAGCGGCCCGCGCGGCGAGATGTATCGCTTCTCGGCGCCCCTGGCCGACGTGCGCGGCATCGACCACGCCCGTCTCACCTTTCTCGACGGTTGCCTGATGGAGGTGATCGTCTACTTCCGCAACACGAACGTTTCCACGCTCAACACGCTGCGCCGGCGTCTCGAGGAATGGTACGGCATGGAGGCCACCTCGCCGGACGGCACGATCGAGATGGCGTACAAGACATACTGGCTCAAGGCGCCGGGAATGTCGGTGACGCTTCGCCGCATCACGAAGAAGCCGGAGACGGAGCTCTACATCCAGTTCCTCCACAACGAACTGGACGAGCGCTACAGCGAACGGAAGGCGGCGCGCGAGGCGAAGATGCGCGGAGACTGACCGTGCTCAGCGGAGGAGAATGACCTTGCGCGTCCGTTCGACCGCCCCCGCCCGGAACCGGACGAAGTAGATCCCCGGCGCGGCCGCGCGTCCCGCCTCGTTCCGGCCGTCCCACGCCGCATGGTGCCGCCCCGCCTCGACGACGCCGCGTTGCAGCACGCGGACGCGCCGGCCGGCGACGTCGTAGACGACGATCTCGACGGGGCAGCGCTCGCGGATCTCGAAGAGGATGCCGGTTTCCCCTGACGTCGGATTCGGCCAGGGCGGACGCATCTGGGTGAAGAGCTCGCCGCCTGCGGGGGCGCCCCACACGATCCGCACCGGCGCTCCCTCGTTGTGCATCTCGTCGGATTCAGCGACATCGTCATTCGGATCGGCGACGGCCGTGCCGTACCACGAAGCGGGGGCGGCCCTCGCGAGGAGGAAGCGCATCGTCGCGCTCTCCCCGGGGGCGAGGCCGGGCACCATCGCGAGAAGTTCGTTCACCGGCGGGTCGGCGAGGGTCTCCTCCTGGATCACGTCGTAGGCGGAGAGCTCCACGAGAAAGGTGTCCGCCGCGGCGTCGCCCTCGTTGCGCACGACGACGTCGACGGCCACCGTGTCCTCGCCGGCCGCCTCGGTCGTCTCCGCGCGGACCGTCGAGACGACGAGGTCGGGCAACAGGCCGCACCCCGCGCCGCGGGCGCCGATGAGTTCACCGCAGGGACTCTCCACGGGCAGGCAGGGGGACAAAGCGAGGAGCCCGAAGGATTCCGCGTCGAGATCGCAGAAGAGCGGGTCGGCGGCGATGTTGTCGTTCAGCCCCGTCTGGTCGGGAGTGCCGCCGCCGTAACCGCCGCCCTCGTTGCCGTAGACGTCCGAGCAGGAGACGACCGCCTCGCCCGAGATCGAGTAGATCCCCTGGGCGGGGCCGTTGAAGGCGACGATCGTGCGCACGATCTCGTTGTCCGCGCCGTTGTAGAGCTCGAGCCCCGAGCCGTACCACGGCGAGGAATTGCCGGCCACGGTGCACGCCTCCATGAAGAGGTCCCTCGCGCTGTAGACGCCGGCCCCGGCGCTCGACGCGGTGTTGAACGCGATGATCGTGTTCGTCACCACGCAGGTGTTGCCCATGCCGTTGTAGAGCCCACCGCCGATCGCCCCGGCGTGGTTGCCGAGGAAGAGGCAGTCCTCGACGACCATGTCGGAATAGAGCCCGTGGATCCCCCCGCCCGAATTCCCCGTGGCGGTGTTCTCCTCGATGCGGCAGGAGCGGAAGGTGATGGCCGAGGAGCTGCGCACGCCGACGCCGCCGCCGTAATCGGTGGCCGTGTTGCCCGAGACGATGCATCTCTCGACGAGCGGCTCGGCGCCGGTGCAGTAGATGCCGCCGCCGTTCGGCGACGCGGCGTTGCCGGTGATCCGGCAGTCGCGGATGACGGCCGAGGAGCTGTTCACGTAGATGCCGCCCCCGCGGTAGCCGCCGTCGTAGCGGTTGCCGGAGACGATGCAGCCCGTGACGAGCGGGCTGGCGTCCTGGATCACCACGCCGCCCCCCGCCGCGCCGGTTACCGTGACGCCGGAGAGGACCGAGAGGGTATCCTCGCCGTGGTTGAAGAAGAAACCGTGGAAGGCCTCCCCGGTGGGATCGAAGCAGTCGATCACGGTCAACTCCGGCCCCGCCTCCGACCGCAGGACGAGCTGCTTGCCCATGAAGTTGATCTCGCGGTTCCCCGTGCCGGTGTACGTGCCCGGCGCGAGCAGGATCGTGTCGCCCGGCGCCGCGCCGTCGATCGCCGCCTGGATCGTTGGCATGTCCCCCGCGCCGTCGGCGCGCACGTACCAGTAGCTCCGCGTGTGGCAGCTCACCTCGCCGGCACCCATGAGGACGCCGCAGGGGTTCCCCGCCGGGCGGCAGGGCGAGGAATCGGCGATGTCCATCGTCTCCTCGCCGCAGAAGGCGGGATCGGCGGCGATGACGCCGTCCGTGCCCGTGCCGTCGCGCGATTCCCCGGTCCAGTCGCCGTCCTCGTTGCCCCAGACGTCGCTGCAGGAGACCGACACCTCGCCCATCCGGCCGGCGTGGAGACCGCCGCCCCCGTTGAAGGCGACGATCGAGGATTCGACGGCGATCTCGGCGTTCGGCCCCGCCGCCACGCCGCCCCCGGCGCGCGCCCGGTTGCGGGCGATCGTGCTCCTCGCGATCCGCGGCGCGGCCCCCTCGGCATACACGCCGCCGCCCGAGATCGTCGCCTCGTTCCAGGCGATGACGCACTTCGAGACGGCCGCGTCGGCGCCGAGAAGATAGATCCCCCCGCCCTCGCCGGCGCTGTTGCCCTCGATTCGGCAGCCGCGGATCGCCGGCGCCGCGCCGACCGCGGCGATCCCGCCGCCCGCCGCCGCCCGGCAATCGGCGACGAGGCAGTTGTCGATCGTCACGCCGGGCCCCGTCACGAGCACGCCGCCGCCGCGGCCGCGCCCCGCCGCGGGCGCGACGCCCCCGCGGACGGTGAGGTCGGCGAGAAGCACCGGCCCCGTCCCGGCGCCGAGAAGGAAGCCCCGGCCCCGTCCGCCGGCGTCGACGACGGTCGCCACCCTCCCGCCGGCCCCCCGGATGACGAGGGGCTTGTCGACGACGACGTCGTGCGCCTCGTGGATGCCGGGGAAGAGGAAGATCTGGTCGCCCGGCGCGGCTGCCGCCACGGCCGAGGCGACGTCCGGCGCGTCCCCGGAGCCGTCGGGGAAGACGTGCCAGGTGCGCGCCCGCACGCCCCCCGAGACGACGAGGGAGAAATCCTGCGCGCCGCCCTCGAGCGATTTCTTGTGGGTCACGCGGAGGATGTAGACGCCCGCCTCGGGGAAATCCACGACGACCTGCTCGACGTTGTCCGCCGCGTTGTCGCCACGCGCCGCGGGGGCGGCCGGATCGTCGGGATCGAGCCGCCACGGGAGATGCTCCTCACCACCGCCGCCGTCTCGCGCGATCCGCAGGTCGAGATCGTTGACGAGCCGGGGCTCGCGCGGATCGAGAGCCGGTTCGGGCACCTCGCCCGGCGGGTCGGTCCACGAGATCGTCGCCCGCAGCGGCGCCGTGCCGTCGCTCTCGTAGTACAGCTCGATCTGTTCGCCCTCGTCGAGGGACAGCTCCTGGATGAGCCCCTTCGTGCCCTCCTCGTCCGCCGCGATCAGCCGCCAGGCGGCGAGCGCGTCGAGGAGCCCCCAGCCGAACATGTAATCGGGGCCGGGAGCTGGGCCCGCCTCGCGGGCCGTGTGGAGCGCGAGGGCCTTGAGGGTGGCCGCGCGCATCGGCGTCCCGTGGACGTCGGTGTAATAGTCCTGCAGGAGCGCGAGCGATCCGCAGACGTTCGGCGAGGCCATCGATGTGCCGCTGTAGACGACGTAGGAGGAGTCGGAGGCGTTGCTCGCCGAAAAGAGCGCCACGCCGTTGCCGGCGATGTCGGGCTTGATGCGTCCGTCGTCGGTCGGCCCCCACGAGGAGAAGTAGGACATGCCGACGCTGTCCGGGCCGCCGTAGTCGGGTACGTCCTCGGCCGCGGCGACGACGAGGGTATTCTTCGCCGTGCCGTTGCCGTCGGGAAGGCAGTCGAAGCCCAGCGCCCCGCCGTCGGGCTCGCGGGTGTCCGTGCTGTAGGCCCACGTCCCGGCGACGTCGTCCCAGTAGCGGTGCCGCGTGCCCGGCTCGACGGCGTCGTTGCGGTCGTTCCCGGCGGAGACGACCGCGAGGTAGTAGGGCGCGGCGCTCAGCACCTCGTCCCAGCCGCGCGTCTCCTCGCTGTAGAAGCCGAAGAGGTAGTCCCTCGTCTTGCTGATTGCCACGTCGCCGAACCAGTAGGGCGGATCGTACGACGTGAGCCATCCCCTGACGTGCCCGTAGGAGTGGTTGGAGATGCGCAGCCCCCCGGCCGCGGCCGAGGCCATCTCGCCGAGGTCGTCGGTCCACTCCCAGGAGTTCAGGGACGCTTCGGGCGCCATGCCGCGGGCGCGCGGGTCGACGCCCGCGCCGATGAGGATGCCGGCGACGTGCGTGGCGTGCGTGCCGTCGGAGAAGGAGGCGGGATCGTTCCAGGTCGCGCGCGGCGCGATCTCGCGGTGCGTGAGGCGCGGCCCGTCGCCGTCCCAGAGACCGATCGTGAACCCCGCGCCGCCGCCGATCAGCAGCTGGACGCTGTCGGTCCGGGTGGACCGTGCCGCGTCGGCGTTGTCCATGATGTAGAAGAGGGGGAGGCCGTCCTGGAGTCCCTGGAGTTCCATGACGCGCCCGTCGGGCGAGACGAGGCGGGTCTCCCAGCCGCCGGCCGAGGCGAGCGCGACGGCCGCCTCGCGGCTTGCGCGGCTCCTGGCGTCGAGTTCGCCGGCGAGCGCGCGCAGGGCGGCGTTCCGGTCGCCGGCCGCGGTCGCCGGCCGTT
>JAFGEZ010000030.1 GCA_016931295.1 Candidatus Krumholzibacteriota bacterium | reverse complement strand
GGCGATGTTGCCGTTCTCGTCGGTGACGACCTGCCGGCCGCCGTTCACGTCGGAGCCGAGCGTCAGCACCGGCGCGGTGACGCCGTCGCGGTACAGGTCGAGATCGCCGCTCAGGTGATCGGACCCGATCATCACCCGCCCTCCCGTCGTGATCTCCACGATCTCCTCGGATCCGGCCCCGAGCAGGAGCCGCTGCAGGCCCCCCTGGACGCGGATCCCCGCCGAGCCGGCGCCCATCCCGCCCGTTGCGATGCCGATCTTGAGCCGGCAGACGCTGTCGCCGATCTTGAGGTCGCCCTCGGTGGCGTCGAGATCCCAGTGGAGGCCAGCCAGGTGCAGCGGGGCGTCCGGCGCCGAAACGCCGATCCCGACGTTCCCCTCGGTGTCCTCGACGGTCAGACGGACCGATCCGCCGAGGAAAAGCCGGTAGTCGTCTCCCGGGTCGACGTATTCGTAGGCCTTCGTGACTCCCTCGCGTTGGTATTCGATGCCAGGCGCGGATCCGACGCCGGCCGCGTCGATCGTGAGAAGCGCCCAGGCGCCGCCAGCCGTCCCCTCGATCTTCACCGGACGGATCTCCGGCGAGACGACGTGCAGGGGATGGGCCGGATCGGTCGTGCCGATCCCGATGTCGCTTCCGTCGTTCACGAGCGAACTCGAGGCGACCCAGTCGGACCCGTCGTGGTAGAGCGTCTGCTTCCACGCGCCCGGCGGCAGTTCGCCCCCCGTACCGCCCGAGGTGAGCGAGTGCCAGCTCGACCCGTCGTAGCCCTCGAAATCCGATCCCGTCCACCGGATGGTGCCGGCGTTGCCCGACGACGTCGACGCGATGCGGATCGCGCCGTCGACGTCGAGCTGTTCGAGGGGATCGGCGCGGTCGACGCCGACCTTGCCGTCATCGGCGATCGAGACACCGCCGCCGCCGGCGATGAGGTGCATCGATCCACCGGGGCGGTTGTTGAAGATGTTCATCCGGCCCGCGTACGACGGGTGTCCCTCGTCGAAGACGGCGATCCCGCAGACCGAACCGTTCTCGTCGGTGAAATCGAGCCGCTCGACCGACGACGATCCGGCGTTCGGGTTCTCGATCCTGACGCTCGTCGTCCCGTCGATGTCATTGTAGACGTGCAGATCGGCCGACGGCGCCGTGGTTCCCGCCCCGACGTTTCCGCCCGCGGGAAAGACGTTCGTCGTGCCGAGCACCGCCTCGGAGCAGATCGCGTAGGGCGCCGCGGTGAGGCGGGTGCGCGGCGCCATCTCCGCCCCTCCGTCGACGGCGACGGCGAGCCAGTACTCGTCCTCGAAATCCAGTGAAAGAGGCGTGACCGTCCCGAGCGTCGCGTCGACGATCCCCGCCGCGACGTGTATGACCTGCGTCTCGGTCCAGAGAACGGATCCGCCCGACGGGAGAGTGCAGATGCGGAACTCGAAGGTGTAGTCGCCCTCCGGGGCGACGATGCCGTCGCTCGCCTTCAGCACTCCCTGGTAGGAGATCTTCCTCGGCACCTGCGCGGTGGATACGGCGGCGGATATCGCCAGCATGACGCAGGCGAGCGTCGCGATACGTTTCATGATATCCCCTCCTGTCGGCAATGCAGCCTGGCCGTGCCCGGTCAGCGGAGCACGACCATCTTTCTCGTCTCCGCGAACCCGCCGGCGATGACGCGGTAGAAATAGACGCCAGTCGCAAGATCCGATGCGCGAACGGGGATCTCGTGCGTTCCGGCCCCGAGCGCCCCGTCGTGGGCAGTCATGACGAGCCGACCCGTCACGTCGTAGATCCGCACCGTCACGCGCGAGGGCCGCGGCATGTCGAGACGGATGTACGTACGCGGGTTGAACGGATTCGGAACGTTCTGGTAGAGCCGGTATGCGAGCGGCGTTTCGTCGGCCTCCCCGGCGCCGGTGACGTACACCCACGGCAGATGCCAGAAGCCGATCCCGTGCCGGTGATCGGTCGTCGTGACGAGACCGATCGTGCCCTGACCGACCGTGTGCCCGATCGTCCATGACGCGCCGTCGGTCTGACCGCCTCCGCACGCGACGACGTCCTTGACGATCGTCACCTGGCTCTTCGCCGGGATCCCCGTCACCAGCAGCGACAGGAGCAGGATGGCAGCGCGACTGGACTGCTTCATTGTCCCCTCCCGCATAAAAGAACGGCCCGCCGCCTCCGCGACCGGAGAGCAGACGGGCGCCAAGGTATATCTGTAGCCCCCAGGAGATGAACCGCCGAATCCGTCAGATATAAAGAAACGCTTTCAGCGATGTGCCGTCAGGATAGCATGGCGCGGCCGGGCGTTCAAGTATATTTTTCCTGTCATGCAAGGGAGTTGCGTTTTCGGCAGCCCGCGACTCTCACAAGAGCGATATTCTTTTGGAGAAAAATATGCGCGGTTTCGCGACCACGCGTGTAACTACAAGCCAATGCGGGCGAATAATTGCCTTTCTCCGTATTCCATCTTGCGATAGGGAACAATTATTTGATATAATGCATCTGGATCCTGGTCGGCGATGATTGATGCGTATCCGCCGGCGCGCGGCGTCTCGCCATGGTCGTCAACTCGCGTCGGTCCGGAGGGGAGATGATCGCATGATCCGCGCGCGACGGGGCCGTATCGTCGTGCTCGCCCTGTTTCCTCTGTTTTCCTGCCTGTACGTCTGTTTCGCCGCGCCGGGCCCGCTGTTCGGAGACAGCGGCGAGTTCCAAACGCTCGGCGCCGTCGGCGGCATCGCCCACCAGCCCGGTTATCCGCTCTACGTCATCGTCGGCAGGTGTCTCGGCCGCATGCTCCCGGGCAACCCGGCCCGCCGGATGAACTGCATGAGTTGCCTTTTCGGGGGCGTGGCCGTCGCCATGCTCGGCCTTGTGCTGATCGAACTCGGCCTGTCGGCGACGGCCGCCGTCGCGGGCGCGGTCGTCTACGGGATGTCCTTTACCGTCTGGTGGTTCTCGATCCGCGCGGAGGTCTACAGTCTCGCCGTGTTCGTTTTCCTCGCCGTCCTCCTGTCGGCGCTTCGCGCCTTCAGAAGCGGCTCGCGTGGCGCCTACGGCCTCACCGCGGTGCTCACGGGATTCGCCCTCGTATCGCACATCTCGTTCGCCCCGCCTCTCCTCGTCCTGTGGTCGTGGCTGCTGCTCTTCTCACCCCTGTCCGGACGCTCGCGCCTCGTTCGCGCCGGCATCGCGGCGATCGGTCTCGCGGTCGGCCTCACGCCCTACCTGTACGCCGCGTGGATCGACGCGGGCGCCCACCCGCTGAATTATCTCGCGTACACGATCGACGCGGACGCCGGCCAGTACGGCCTCACTTCCGGCACCTTCGACGAACCGTGGGAACGCCTCTCGTGGCTGCTGCTGGGCACGCAGGCGAGGATGCAGCATTACCTGTTCGATCCGAGGGGGATCGCCCGGAATCTCGCCCATCTCCTGTCGATCGAATATGTCTATCACTACGGGATATTCGCGCCGGTTCTCGTGCTGATCGGCATCGTGTCCGCCCGCCGCTCCCGTGATCGCCGCCTGGCGCTCGTTTTCGCCATGACGGCGGCGGCGGCGGTCTTCGTTCTCCTGTACGGAGCGCTCCACCTGATGCCGGTCTACAGCCTGCCCGTCGCGATCGGCAACGCGATCCTCGTCGCGTTCGGCATCGCCGCCCTCGTCGGGCATCTTCGAGGAAAAAGCCACCGCACGGCGGCCCTGGTAACGGCGATGATCGCGGTCGTCCTCGTCGTCGTGCCCGCTCACCTCCTGCGCGTGGCGGCCGAGCGCTCCGACGCGTTCCCGGCCCGCTGGCGGATGCCGCTGGAGATCGGGCCGCGCATGACCGGCGCGTTTCCCTCGTTGCGGGGATACGGCACGGCGAGGACCTTCGGGGAGGCGGTGCTCGCGTCGGCGCCCGACGGCAGCCTGGTGACCGGGAACTGGTACGAGATGATCGTGCTCTTCTACCTGCATTACGCGGAAGAGGTCCGGCCGGATATCGAACTGGAAGTCGGGTACATCGAGCATTTCGGACGGATCCGGAGATGGGCCGAGTCGCGGGAACCCGCCCCCCATCCAGTCGTCTTCCTCGAGGAGATACCGGGGTTGACCGATCGCTTCACGCCGTGCGACACCCTCCGCACATGCACGGGACGATGCCTGCTCGTGAGCGACGGGTGCTGCGTCACTCCTTCCTCGCGAAGTGGCGGTAGAGCCGGTCCGTGATCCAGAAGGAGAAGACGAAGACCGCCGCCGGCACGACGACGCCGAACACCGCGCCCGGAACGCTCATCGCTCCTCCCCCCCCTCGCCCTTCGGGTGGTGCTTCCGCCATGCGACCCAGGCCAGAACGAGCCCGGCGAAGGAGGTCACGTACGCGAGGGACATCCCGATCACCATCTTGAGTTCATTCGGCATCGCGATCGTGCTCACTTTCCCGGCGACGGCGCCGCCGCCGAACACAAAGGATCAGTCCTCCCAGCGGACCTTTCTCTCGAGTTCCTCGATGTATTCCTTCTGTCGGCTCTCGTACCCGTCCGAGACCGCCGAGAGCTTCGGGTCGATCAGTCGGACGAGAACGACCAGCCCGACGATCCCCGCCGCCAGGATGGCGAAGCCCGCCGGGACGAGCAGCATGCTCAACGCCACGCCGAGGAGGAGACAGAGGTAGACGATCGGCGAGAGGATGATGGCGATCGTGTCCTCGCGCGTCCACTCGTCGGCCTCGGCCGGCGTCCACTTCCCGCGCGCCGGGCTCATGACGCCCTCCTTTCGATGAGACCGCGCCGCTCCGCCTCGCGCCGGACCGGTCCCCAGCACCCGACGGGCCGGCTCATCACGTAGAACCTGACGAGGCGATCCATCTTCTCGGGCGGCGTGAGGAAGGTCACGGGGATGAAGACGAGCGCCCCGAGCATCATCAGCATCCAGAACTGCTGGTAGTCGCGCAGGTGCGGAATCACGCCGAATGCGGGAAGCACCCAGACGACGAGCCAGGAGAAGACGAGATTGACGACCCACGCGGAGAGATATCCCCACCCGTTGAACCGCCACCAGACGACCTGCAGGATCCCCGGGAGCCAGACGCCCGCGGCCATGATCCAGAGGGCGAAGATCAGCCACTCGGTGATGTTCTCCATGATGGAGCCGAAGACGAACGAACCCAGGAGCAGCAGGAGCGTTCCGATGCGGCCGACCGCGACGAGCCGCGACTGGCTCGCCTTCGGATCGATGTAGTGGTGATAGAGGTCGCGGGTGATGTAGACGGCGCCGAGATTGAGGTGCGTCGAGATCGTCGAGATGTGTATCGCCACGATCGCCGCGAAGAAGAAGCCGAGCATTCCGGCGGGAAGGTTCTCGAATCCGATCCGGAACCAGGCCATCTCGAAATCCTTCACCTCGGTGAGGTCGGGGTGGAGCACGAAGAAGCCGAGGATCGCCACCGCCCAGATCGAGTTCCGGACGATGACGAGGGCCGACCCCGCCCAGATGCTCCACGAGGCGTCGCGCACGGTGCGCGCCGACTGGATCCGCTGCGCCTCGGGGAACCAGTCGATCGCCGTTCCCATTCCAAGGCCGCCGAGAATGCCTATGACGAGCATCGTGAGGAACCATGCGACGGGGAAATCGCCGGCGAAGAAGCCCGTGAAATCGAAGGGATTCAGTTTGCCCGCTTCACCCAGCTCGTGCAGGCGCGAGACGATCCCGGACGGCCCGCCTGCCGCATGCACGCCCCACAGGGAGACGATCACGATCACGATGAACGCGATCACCCCCTGCTGGAAATCGGCCATGACGACCCCCCAGTACCCCGCGGCGAGGACGTAGAAGGCGCACACGACCGAGAAGACGACGAGACCGACCCATGGCGGCCACCCGAAGGCGAATGCGCAGACCTTCCCCATCGCGATGCCGACCCAGCCGAGGATGAACATGTTGAGAAAGACCTGCCAGCCGGCCACCCACCCGCGAAGCAGCTCGCCGCTGAGCCCGCCGAACCGCTGCGATTGCCACTCGGCCTGCGTGTAGGCCAGCGAACGCCGGAAGATCTTCGTGGAGACGAATGCGCTGATCGCGCACCACGCGGCGTAGAAGGAGTACCAGAGTCCCGTGAGACCGAACCGGTAGACGACGCCCGACACCCACATCGGGGTGTCGGTCGCCGTGTGCGTGGCGTAGACCGAGGAGGCTGGCAGCCACCACGGCAATCCGCGGCCGGCGAGAAAGAAATCCGATTCGGACCGTTTGCCCAGCCGGTAGAAGCGGATGCCGCTGCCGACCATCAAGGCGACGAAGGCGAACAGCCAGAACCAGTCGAGATACGAGAACCGGACCATGTGACCTCCTTGCCGTTCGCGTTCTTCCGGCGGCGCGGGATTTCGCGCCCGCCGCGCCGCCGAACCGGGCGACTCGTCAGTTCTCCGCTTCCTCGATCGTTATCTCGTCGGCGAAGATCCACGCCTCGCGCCCCGCCCCCGGATGTCCCGCGGGACAGGACCCGATGTTGTCGGCGACGAGACGCACGTACCGCGCCGCGGTTTTCTCCAGGTCGATGCGGAACTCCCTGGTCGTCGGCTCCCCCCCGTTCGTCGGCGCGTCGTTCACGATCTCGCCCGCCGGAACGAACGTCGCGCCGTCGAGCGACACGAGAACAATCACCCGCGCCGGGAAGAAGATCCACGCACCAACGTCCTGCAGGAATCCCATCGAGACGGCGGCGAGACGCCGGACGCTCCCGAGATCGACCGTCGCGTCGATCCCGACGCCATGGTACCCCTGCCACTGGCCCGTGCGGAAATCTCGCGCGCCGCGGAGCCCGTCGATGAGGGCGAGGCTCCCGCCGGCCGTGTACAGTGAACTGAAGGCCGTGGCGACGGTGATCGAACGGCCCGCCGGGATCCGCCGGAAGGAGGCCCTGAGCGGCAGGCTTTCCTCGCGTCCCGGCGCCCGCGCGACGGCCGAGACGACCGACGATTCACGAAGGAGGATCGGTTTCTCGAGAAGCAACGACTCCGGACCCGCATCCAGGTCGCCGATCTCGCAGCGTATCGCGGCTCCGGGCGCGGCGACGCCGAGGACAACCGTCGTCGAATCGACGAAGACGCGCTCGCCGGCATCGACGAAGGGCACCGGCGTGACGAGCGGGCCGTCGATCGCCGTCCGCGGCCGGTCCGGCGGAGCCGAACCCCACTCCCTGTTCGGCTCCGGCCCCATGACGAGGAAAAGCTCTCCTCCACTCGCGATCTCGCCGTGCCGGAGAACGGGGCCGGTCCGGGGCTCGCCGTCGAGGGTCGCCGATTGCACGTAGACGTTCTCTGGACCGTTGTTCTCCGCCCGCACGACGAACCGCCGCCCCCCGCCGACGTCGACCGACGCCTGATCGAAGAGCGGCGAGCCGATGACGTAGAGATCGCCGCCGGGGGCGACGGGGTAGAATCCGATCGCGCTCAAAACGAACCAGGCGGACATCTGTCCGCAGTCCTCGTTCCCGCAGAGACCGTCCGGGAGCGGCCTGTAGAGCTCGCGCATGATGCGGCGGACGATCTCCTGCGTCCTCCAGGGACGTCCGGCGAACGCGTGGAGGTATGCGATGTGGTGGCTCGGTTCGTTGCCGTGCGCGTATTGCCCGATGAGACCGGTGATATCCGGCTGGTCTCGTCCGGAGATGGCGCTCGAAGCGGCGAAGAGACTGTCGAGTTTCGCGGCGAAGGCGTCGTCACCGCCCATCATGCCGATCAGCCCGGTCACGTCGTGAGGAACGAAGAAGGAGTACTGCCACGCGTTCGCCTCGGTGTAGTCGACATTGACCTCGGACGGATCGAAGGGCGCGCGCCAGGCCCCTTCGACGCGGGCCCGCATGAAGCGCGAGCGCGGGTCGAAGAGGTTCGCCCACGACTGCGCCCTGCAAGCGAAGCGCCTGGCCGGCTCTTCGCGGCCGAGAGAGGCGGCCATCCGCGAGATGCACCAGTCGTCGTAGGCGTACTCGAGCGTCTTCGACACCGACTCGCCCTCGACCTCCGCCGGGACGTAGCCGCGCTCGACGTAGGCGCGGATCCCCCGCCAGTCGCGCTCGGCCGTCGATATCATCGCGTCGAGTGCCGCGTTTTCGTCGAAGCCCCGGATGCCCTTCGCCCACGCGTCGGCGATGACCGAGACGGCGTGGTACCCGATCATGCAATCCGTCTCGTTCGCCGACAGTTCCCAGACGGGGAGCGCGCCTCCCTGCTCGTGCTGTGCGAGGAAGGTGTGGATGAAATCGACGGTCCGCTCCGGTTCGATGATCGTGAAGAGGGGGTGGGCCGCCCGGAAGGTGTCCCAGAGCGAGAAGACGGTGTAGTAGTCGAAATCCGTCGCCTCGTGCACGGCGAGATCGCGGCCGCGGTAGCGCCGATCGACGTCCATGTAGAGGTTCGGGGCGAGCATCGCGTGGTAGAGAGCGGTATAGAAGTTCCGCCGGTCGGCCGGCGTCCCTCCCTCGACCTCGATCTTCGAGAGCGCCGATTCCCAGGTTGCGGCGGCGGCGCTGCGGATCGAATCGAAATCCCGGCCGGCGGTCTCGCTCTCGAGGTTGCGTCTCGCCCCCTCGACGCTCACCGCCGAGAGTCCGACGGCCACCTGCAGGTACCGGGCCGGCGCGGCGGCCGTGGAGGCCGCCCCCCTTTCCGCCCGCTTCCGCTCGGCACCGGGTCCGGGAACCGGATCGAAGGTGAGGTACGCGGCGATCTCGCGGCCGCGCGCCTCGAGCGCCTCGTCCCACCTCGCGCCGTCGAGGAGAACGCCGTGGGAGACGATCGGACTCGAGAAGCGCGCGACGAAGAAGACGCGCTGATCCACGGCCCAGGCCTTCGATCGGCGGTACCCTGCGATCTCCGTATCCGAGACGAACTCGATCGCCGCCTCGATCGTCTCGTCTCGGTGCGCGAGATCGACGATCACGTTCGCCCTGCCGTCCGGCGGATAGCGATAGCGGTGGATGCCGCAGCGCGGCGTCGCGGTCACCTCGGCGGTGATGCCGCCGTCGTCGAGACGGACCCGGTAGTAGCCGGGCGACGCCTCCTGGGCGCCGGGATCGAATCGCGATTCGTAGCCCCGTCCGGCCGGCGTGCCGTCTCCTTGCACGAGGACGGGCTCGCCCACGGTCGGCATGAACAGGATGTCGCCGTAATCCGAACAGCCGGTGCCGCTGAGGTGGGTGTGGCTGAACCCGTAGAGGACGTCGTCGGAGAAATGGTAGGCCGAACAGCCGTCCCAGCCGCTCAGCCGCGTGTCGGGGCCTGGCTGGACCATCCCGAAGGGAACGGTCGCCCCGGGAAATGTGTGCCCGTGGCCGCCCGTACCGACGAACGGGTCGACATCGCGGAGCGCGCCCGCGGGATGGCGGGCCGCGCAGTTGACGCAGCAGGCGATGATCGCCGCTGCCGCGATCGTCCTCTTCATCGTGTTCGTCCCCCTCGTTTCGCCGGTTGCCCGCGCCGCCGGTCACCGCCTCGCCGACGACCGTCCCCGGAGGACGCCAGTATCCACCCTCGACGGGCGATTTGCAACAGCGAAGCGAGCGGAAATCAATCCCGGACGGGGACGCCCACGAGCCTGCGGCGCCCGCGCAACGCCGCGTAGACCACGCAGGAAACGAGGACGCCCGCCACGGCGGGATCGATCGGCGTGTTCCAGGGAGAGAAGCGATAGACGAGCGTGGCCGTCGCCGACACGACCATCGTCACGAGGATGTCGCGGGAGAGTTGCGGAGAGCGCTCGCCGCTCATCACGCCGACGACGACCGGCAGGATGATCGCGGGAGCCCAGAGATGGTACGTGAAGAGGAGGAGCCCGATGATATCGGACCACAACACGGCGATTGCGATCGAGGCGAGTCCGAGCGCCGCCGAGCAGATCCTGGCGAGACGGAGCATCCGTCCGTTCTCGTTTCGCCAGTTGAACTGGTGCTCGAACAGGTCCTTGACGAAGATCGCCGTGGACGAGTTCAAGGCCGAGTCCGCAGACGACATCACCGCCATGAGAAGGGCGCCGATGATGACCCCGCCGACGACCGGATTGTTGAGCTGGCGAACCGTCATCGGCAGCGCCTGCTGCGGCGGGATGTCGGGAAAATGCAGCCTCGCGTAGAGGGCGATGAAGAAGAGGACGGCGGGGAAGAACAGCGCGAGGAAGACGCCGACGCCCGCGATGCCGATCTTCGTCTGCCGGATGTCCCTGCCCACGCAGTACCGCGTCGCGTATCCCGGCGCGAAGGTCTCGCCGAAGAGGAACGCGAGAAAGGTCGTGACGAGGAAAAGCCACCCCTTGCCCCCATGCGGATTGAAGAATTCCGGCGTGACGGTTTCGCGGATCGTGCTCCACGACGCGACGATATCGGGCACGCACCATGCGAGCGTCACCACGAACCCGAGGATCAGGATGACGAACTGGTAGACGTCGGTGTAGATGACGGCCAGAAGACCGCCGGCCGTGCTGTAGGCCACCACCATCGCGCCCCCCGCGACGATCGCCCAGCGGAGCACGTTCTCGGCGTCGGCGAACTCCGGGAGAATCGCCGCGAGGACGCTGCCGAAGGCGGCCATCTGGGCGGCGATCACGAAGACCGAGAAGAGCAGGGAAAGGAGAAGGACGACGAAGCGGGGCCCCTCGCCGAACCGGTGGCCGAAAAAGCCCGCCACCGTGTACAACTCGGCGTCGCGGAACCGGGGCGCCACGAAGAGCCCGCTGAAGATGAAGTGGAGATACCAGCCCGTCGAGACGAGCAGCATCAGCACGCCCCACTCGTATGTCCTGCCGAGCGCCCCGATCGACGAGCCGCCGCCGATCACCGTGGCCCCCATCGTGCAGAAGAGGAAGAACCAGCCGACGTTGCGGCCGGCGACGAGGAAATCGTCGGTGTCGCCGATCCTGCGGGCCTTGGAGACGCCCTTCACGAAGATGAAGACGACGTAGGCGAGAACGATGCCCCAGAGAACGTACTGTCGCCCGGTCATGTCGTGGATCGTGTCTGTGCGTCGGGGTCCGCCACGGGCGCGCGGACCGCGGCGCCGTCGATATCGAGCACGGCGAGCGGCTTCTCGATCGTCGGTGGATGTTCCGAGGCGAGATAGGATTTGAACTCGTCGAGGGGCGGAGTCACCGTCTTGCGGACGTAATCGCTTCCCATGAGTCGCAGCAGCGCGGCGTAGTTCATGCGGAAACGGATCTCGCCGCCGACCTTCAGGCCCTGCGGGTCGTCGCCGAGATTGACGACGGTGATGTCGCTGCTCGCGCCGGCGATCCGGTGCTCGGGATTCTCGGGAAGGAGGCCCTCGACGTTCGTGTCGAGCTGGCCGACGTTGACCAGCGCGCGATAGCCGCGCTGGCCCGGGGCGTAATCGTCGGCATCCTCGTTCGAAAAGGGGGATATGGCCGCCGTCTCCCCCATCGGCACCAGGCTCTTCTTCTTGATCTCGATGATCTCTGCGGCGAGCACCACCGTGTCGACGCGAAGGTTCGGGAGCGATCCGCCGTTGATGAGATCTGTGCCGAGGAAGAGCCCCTCCCCGATGCGGAAATGGTTGATCCCGCGCGGAAGGGACTTGTCGATCACGAGCGGCAACGATGCGGTCGTCCCCGCGGAGATCAGCGGCAGGCGGTGCTCGAACTTCAGCTCGAGGAGTTCCCGGTAGAGCAGCAGCTGCACGAACTGGCCCACGGTCGGCACCGCGCCGGCGAGACAGCCGAGATTGCCGCCGATCCCGACGACGCGGATGTTCGGCAGATCGAACACCTTCTTGTAGAAATTGACGAGCGAGCCCGGCAGTATCCCCTCCCGGAGATCGCCCAGCTCGATCATGATGACGACGTTGTGCAACTTGCCCTGCCGCCGGGCCGAGTCGTCGAGCGCCTTGATGATCGAGAGCTCGCTGTTGAGGCTCACGTCGCAGACGCCGACGATCTCGTCGACCGAGGACAGGCTCGGCACGCGGAGATACCATGTCTCGAGATCGGGAACGTACTTCCTGAAGGATTCCAGGTTCTCGAGCCGCGATTCCCCGATCGAGCGGACACCGGCGGCGAGAAGCGCTTTCAGCGTCTCGAGGTGGCCGCACAGCACCTTCGTCACCACGGTCCAGCGGGCGTTGTACTCGCGCACCCATCGATCGATCGTGAGCAGGTTGTGATTGATGGCCTCGAGATCGATGATCAGGCGGTTCATCCCCTGCCGGCCTTCCCGTACCGCATCTCCGCGTACTTGTTCGAGAATCCGATTCGTTCGTAGAGGCGCTTCGCCGGATTGTCGTATTCGACGTGCAACTTGACGTCACCGTCGGCGTGCCCGATCGCCTCGCGGATGATCCGTTCGCCGATCCCCCGCCCGCGCGCGTCGCGGCGGACGGCGACGAAGAGGAGCAGCGTGCCGGGAACGTATCCGCCCATGCCCGTCTCGAGCATCACGACCGCCCCGAGCGGCGCGTCCTCCTCGTGCGCGAGCACGACGAATCCCCCACGGCCCGGCGCCTCGTCGAGCGCGTATTCGATCCCGCGCCGGATGTCGGCCGGCGTATCCTCGTACGGCTTGAGGTGCTCGTAAAGGAATGCGGTGAGGCGCTCGACGTCGAGCCAGCCAGGGAAATCTTCAACTGTCCTTACGAGAGTCAGTTCCAATCTTCTCTTCAACTCCTTCGGCAACGATCGAATGTCCCATGGAGAGGACCGGCGCCGCGTCGAGACGGCCGGCATCCATCATCATGACGACCCTGTCGAGCGACGAACGGATCGCGGAGAGGCCGGCGTCGTCGCATCGGGAGAGCTCGTCGATGAAATGTTCCTGCAGGAGCGGCGGCGCCTGTGCGAGGATTTCCTCGCCCGCGCCGGTAAGCCGGGCACGGACGATCCGCCGATCGTGCCCGTCCCGGATACGGGCGACGAGCTCGCGGCGGACGAGCCGGTCGACGATGCTGCTCAGCGTCGGCCTGCTCAGGTTGACCATCGCGGCCAACCGCCCCATCGGCACGTCGCTCTCACGCTGGATTTCGCGGAGCACGAGCAGCTGCGGGACGGTGAGATGATGTTTCGTGGCGAGTTGCCGCGAATGGATCGCTATGGCGCGGATGATCCGTCGCAGCGACACCAGGATTCCCTCGGTGTGATCGAGCTCGTTCATCAGGCATTCCAATGGATAGTTAGTGTACGAACTGTTCGTATACTAACATATTTGCGGCATGCTGCAAGGAAAATCCGCCGGATCGCGATGACCTATCGTGCTTTCTCGTCGGATCGCGTCAGATCGTGGAGCGAGGTGACGCCGAGAAGCGGGGCGGGGCCGTCCGCGGGGCGCGGGCGAAGGATCCGGACCCGCTTTTCGCGCCCCGGCACGAGATCGAACCAGTTGTCGTCGAAGGAGGCGTCTGCGTTTGCCACGGAGAGACCGACCCACCTGGCGACGCGCGCGGCGGCGAGATCGACGATCCATGCGCCCTCTTCCTCGCGGATACGCCACTCGATGCCGGGCGGCTCGAGACGGAGATCCTTCGGCGGAACGAACCAGAACGTCCCCGCGAAGGGTCCGCCGGGCGCATCGAGCGCGGCGACGAGGACGACCTCCTTCTCGCGTCCGGCGAGGGGCGCGTCCGCGGCCTCGACAATCCACGGCAGACCGCTTTCGGCATCCACGTCGACGGAACGCTCCCAGAGACGCTCGCCGCGGAAATCGACGAGCTCGAGTTGCAGCCGGCCGCGTATCCGTTCGGGACCGTCGTTCACCACGCAGACCCTCACCCCCTCCCCCGAGCGAACGCAGGAAACGAGCACATCGGCGAAGGCACGGCGAACGATTGCGTGGAGCGCTTTCCAGCGCCCGTGATAATCGATCCCGGACCAGGACGCGACGGGCCAGCAGTCGCCGAGCTGCCAGTAGAGCGATCCCATGCAGTACGGCTCGCTCCGCCGGTGGGCGTGTATCGCCGTCTCCACGCCGAGGGCCTGGAGCAGCTGGCTCGTCGACAACAGCGCCCCGAATCCGACGGGTTCGCGGAAATACATCCCGAGATACCGCCGGATCAGCTCGTTCCCGCTCGGATGCCTCTGGTGCGCCCGCATGACCGGCGAATCGATCGCCCAATCGCCCGGCAGGGTGAAGCCGGCGACGGTCTCCTGCCCGGGAAGGGACTGGAAGCCGAATTCGCTCATGAAACGCGGCACCTTCTCCTCGAACGCGGCAAAGGGCTCCCCGTCGTGCCAGACGCCCCAGTAATGGGCGTCCCCCTCGGCGAAACTGCGGGGGTCGGCCCGCCCGAAACGAGGCGACGAGGCCTCGTATGCCGCGCCGGGAGCGTGCCGGGCGACTTCCCCGGGAAGGAGTTCGTGGAACAGCGCCTCGTACCCGGCGCGGACGACCGCGGCGGCGCTGTCGTCGAACAGCTCCCGCCAGCCCCAGTTGCGCCAGGCCTCGTCGATCTCGTTGTTGCCGCACCAGAGGGCGATGCACGGGTGGCCGCGAAGGCGACGCAGGTTGTCGGCCGCTTCCTCCCGGACGTTGCGAAGGAACGCCTCGTCCCAGGGATAGAGGGCGCAGGCGAACATGAAGTCCTGCCAGACGAGGATACCCCGCTCGTCGCACCGGTCGTAGAAGGCGTCTGTTTCGTAGACGCCCCCGCCCCAGACGCGGAGCATGTTCATGTTCGCCGCGGCCGCGTCGTCAACGATTCGTTCGAGACGTGCCCGGCCCGCGCGCGGGAGAAAGCAGTCCGCTGGCACGTGATTGGCGCCCTTCATGAAGACGGGCCGGCCGTTCAGTCGGAAGAAGAAGGTCTCCCCGGCTCCGTCCGGCTCGGTGACGAGCTCGATCGTCCGCAGGCCGAAACGCGTCGTCCTGCTGTCGACGACGCGGCCCCCTCCCGTCTCGATGTCCACGCTCGCCGCGTAGAGATGCGGCTCGCCGAGGCCGTTGCACCACCAGAGACGCGGCTTCCCGATGGAGAACGGGATCACGAGGGTGTCGACGCCGGCGGCGATCGCCGCGCGCCGGCGAACGGGCAAAACCGTCTCGTCGCCGAATCGAAGCGCGACCGTGCCGTCGAAGGGGCCGGCGGCCTCCGTCTCGACGATGGCCTCGCACGCGGCGGCCCCCCCGTCGAGCGATCGGATGCCGATGCGGACGTCCTTGACACGCACCGTTCCGGGGAGCTCCAGCCGAACGGGACGCCAGACGCCCATCGTCAGGAAGCGCGGCGCCCAGTCCCATCCGAAGTGGCAGGCCGCCTTGCGCGCCGTCACGCGTTCTCCGCCGGGAAGATCGATGCCGGATTCGCTCCACGCATCGCGCGTCGCGCGCGCGATCGAACGGAACACGACGCGCAGCTCGTTTTCCCCGTCACAGAGCAGCGGCCCGCACGGCGCGCGCCACCGGCGGAACATGTTGTCGGCAGTGAAGAGGAGCGAGTCGTTCAGGAAGACATCGGCGAAGGTGTCGAGGCCCTCGAAAACGAGACAGGCTCGCCGGCTCGCGGCGCCCTCGACGTCGAAGACGCGCCGGTATTCCCAGTTTTCCTCCCCGATCCACTGGAGATGCGCCTCGTTGTCGCGATAGAAAGGATCGCCGATGAGCCCGGCGGCGAGGAGGTCGGTATGGACGACTCCGGGGACGGTCGCCGGGAGCCATCGGGCGTCGCCGACCCTGCGGAACTCCCACGCGCCGCAGAGATCGAGGCTCCGGCCGACAAGACCGGTCTTCGCCCCCGCCGCGGCGTCCGCGGCTCCTGAAGCGCCGGCAGCCAGTCCGGCAAGGAGGAAACCGGCGAGAAAGGCTCGCGGAAAACGTTTGTCGATCCGGCCGCGGGCCGCTCCGCCCGCGCGGTCACGAGGTATGGTCGTGCACGATGCGCCAGCCATCGTCGAACCGCCTGAAAACGAGTGTGAAGAGCCCTGTCGCGACCTCCCCGCCGGTCGTCACGCGCCATTTGCCGGTTGCATAGGCCGCGTCGGCGGCGAGCATGACGACACGGACGTTCTCGAACGCGAGCTCGCCGCGCCGCTTGCCCTCGTACCTCGCACGGTATCTCCCGCGGAGCGTCTCCCATCCCTCGACCCGATCCGTGCCCGAGTGGAATGTCATGTCCGGAGACCGCCAGTACGCCTCCATGAACGCGTCGACGCCCCGCTCGTTCCATCCGCGCACCTGGGCATCCAGGACCGCGCCGATGTCGTCCGCATCCCCGTCCGTCGCGTCCGCGAGAACGACTCCCGCGACCGCGGCGGACAGGATGGCGAGGCAGAGAAGGACCGAACGCTTCATGCTGCACCTCCCGTGTCACGAGCGATTCCGACGATCGATTTTCCCGGCGCCGATTGTACGATCCCGGCGCCATGCGTCTCAATGGGAATTGACGGCCGATCGCCGGAGCGGTATACACGGAAGAAGCCGCCCGACAGAGGCCGCGCACGATTTATTTGAAAGGAACAACGATGAGAACGATCGCCCTGTCCGCGCTCCTCCTTTTCGTATTCGCCACCCTGGCCGCGGCGGAGGTCGCGATTCCGGCCTACCACCTGGAGAACCCCTTCCTTTTCGCCTCCCCCGGCGCGTTCGGGAACGGCCTCTACGGCTGGGCGAACCCGGGAGTGCTCTCCTACGCGGAGAGCTACGAGTTCCTCTTCGCGATCGCCGACCGCGAGAACGCGCTCGAGGACATCGACCGGTTGGGATTCTTCACCGTCCTGCCCCTGCGCGCCTCGCGGCTCGCGTACTCGTTCGGTTTCATCCGGAGCCAGGAGCCGTACGGCAACGTCACCGATTTCCGGTACGCGATCGGAGGCGGAACCCGGACGGTCGGATTCGGCGTGTCCTACGGCTGGTCGACGGGCGACACGGACGTCTTCCGGCGCGAGAACACGACGAGCTTCGGCCTGCTCCTGAGACCGTCCCGCTTTCTCTCGGTCGGCGGCACCGCGACCTACATCCTCTCCAGCGATCTCGAATCGGAAGGAGTGCTCGATGTCGCCCTGCGGCCGTTCGGGACGAGGCGTCTCACGATCTTCGGCGACGCCTCGATGCAGGACCACGAGCGCCCGGCGGACGCGCGGTGGAGCGTGGGAGCCGTCGTCGAGCCGCTTCCCGGTTTGCGCCTCGCCGCGCGATGGTTCGATTCCGATGCCGTGACGATCGGCGTCGCCCTCGGGTTCGACGGCTTCGGCATCCGTTCCCAGTCCCACATCGACGCGAACGGCGAGTACGCCTACAACTCCCATGCGCTCCGGTTCTTCGGACGCGAGCGCAACGTGCTCCGCGCCGCCGCCCGAGAGAACCGAACCTACGTGGTACTCGACCTCAGGGGTCCCGTCACGTACCAGCGGTACCGCTGGTTCGACAAATCGCTCACCCTGTCCGGGATTCTTCGAACGATCGACCGGGCCGAACGGGACGAGCGTGTCGGCGGCATCGCGATGAATCTCTCCGGGTTCGCTGGGAGCCGCGAGCTGTCCTGGGAGATCCGAGAGCGGCTCCGCCTGTTCCGGGCCTCGGGCAAGAAGATCGTCGCCTACGTCGACCGCGCCGGGATCGACCACTACCACCTCGCCTCGATCGCCGACCGCATCCTTCTCGATCCGGCCGGCTCGATCACGCTCGAGGGGCACATGATGGGCCGCTATTATCTCACCGGCACCCTCGAGAAGCTGGGGATCGGATTCGACGAACTGCGGTTCCTCGAGTACAAGTCCGCCTTCGAGACGCTCTCCCGGCGGGAGATGTCGGACGCGGACCGCGAGCAGCTCGGCCGCATCAACGAGGAACGCCACCGTATCGCCCGCGAGGATATCTGCGCGGCGCGCGGAATCGATCCCGCGGCGTTCGACCGGATGGTCGACGACGAGTGGGTCTTCCTTCCCGCCGAGGCCGAGAAGCGGGGCCTCGTCGACACCCTCGCCAGGCGGGACGCCTTCGAAAAGGCGATCGAGTCCCTCGAGGGGGAGGCGAAACGGCTTGTCGATCCCGGGTATCTCTGGACCGACCTTCCCCCCACCGACGAGCGGTGGGGCGAGACGAAGCGGATCGCCGTCGTCTACGCGCTCGGCGTCTGCGCGATGGACGAGGGGATATCGGCCCGCAGCCTCGTGAAGGACATCGAAGAGGTCGCATCGGATTCCCGCGTCGCGGCGGTCGTTTTCCGCGTCGACTCCCCCGGTGGCGACGGTCTCGCCTCCGATATCGTCGCCGAGGCGATCCGGACGTGCGCACGGTCGAAACCGGTCGTCGTCTCGCAGGGCGCCGTCGCCGGTTCTGGCGGCTACTGGATCTCGATGTACGGCGACTCGATCGTCGCCGCACCGTCGACGATCACCGGATCGATCGGCGTCATCGGCGGGTGGCTGTACGACAAGGGGCTCTACGACCGGCTCGGCGTCACGACCGATCGGGTATCGATCGGCCGCCACGCCGACCTGGGCCTGTCCGGCCCCGTTAACCTTCCCGTCCGTCCGCTCTCGACGGAGGAGCGGCGAATCCGGCGAAAGAACATCCTCGACTTCTACGAGATATTCGTCGACAAGGTAGCCGAGGGGCGCGGCCGCCCGCGGGAGGAGATACACGAGATCGCGCAGGGACGGGTCTGGTCGGGTTCCGACGGGCTCGAAATCGGGCTCGTCGACGTCATCGGCGGCCTCGACCGCGCGATCGGCATCGCCAGCGAGATGGCGGGCATCGCGCCGGAGGAACCGGTGAAGATCGTCGAGCGGCCCGTTCCGCCCCTCTTCGATCTCGGCGGGCTCGTGCGCCGGAACGTCGGCGCCGGATCGCGAAGCGGCCTCGTCGAAGAAACGCTGCTCGGCGGCGGGCTCCGCGACTACCTCCGTTTCCGCATCGATCACAACGGGGAAATCATGCCTCTCATGCCGATCGACGAGATGGAGCTCCTCGCCGAATGACCCGGACAACCGACGGGGGGGCGGGGCTTTCGCCCCGTCCCCCCGCGTCGCGCCGCATCACCCGCTCATCCCCGCACCGCGCCGCGATCGAATCGCCGGCGTCCTCTTCGCGCCGCCTCGGTCATCCCCGGATCCGGTGCAGCCGGTAGCAGCATCGGATCAGCCAGAGCGCGATGAAGATCAGAAGGAGCAGGAACAAAACGAGCAGCAGGCGCAGCAGCCAGCACGGGATGCACTCCCGCGACGGACGGTCGGGCGGGTAGGCGCCGACATGCTTGGACAGGTAGCGCTCGCGGGTGACCCGCTCCCCCCGCTCGGTCCTGCCCCGGCTGCGAACCAGGAACTCGTAGTACCCCTCCCGGTAGGTGTCGGTGAGGGTGACGGCGAAGGCGGCGTCCCCCGCCTCGCCGTCGTCGTGAAGGCCGTCGTCGTGCAGAACCAGGGTCGCCGTCGACCCGTCGGGCCTCGTGATCTCCACGTCGACGTCGGCGTCGGGATTGGGCCACCACGCCTCGGTCGTCCGGGCCGACAGGCGCAGCGGTTCGCCGACGAGAACCTCCCCCGGCGTGATCGAGGCCTCGAGCCGGTAATCGGACCCGACGGCCGCCATGAAGGCGACCGGGACGTACCCGGGCACGACCTGCACGCTCGTCGCGTATCTCTTGATCTCCGCGGGATCGCCCTCGACCTGGAGATAGAGCCGCCACGCGCCGGAATAGGAGTCGCTCTCCGATCGGGGCGGGAACTTCACCCGGTAGAGCCGGTAGTGGTCTCCCGCCTTGACGTGCACGGCGATCCCGCCGATCGTCGCGGAGGGATCGACGATCTGGCCCGTCGGATCCTGGAGGAAGAGGGCCGTCTCGAACTGCGGCACGCGGTAGAGCTCGCTGATGACGAGAAAATCGGCGTCCCGGTCGCACGACACGATGTCCACGGTCGAGACGAGCGTCATTCCCGGGGAATACGGGACCATGTAGAGGGGATCGAGAGCCAGCTGGCGGCCGGTCGCCTTGGCGAAGACCTTGAAATAGAAGGCTTCGAGATCGTATCGATGCTCGCCGGAGATCGACTGGACGACACGGAAGAGGGCGTCGGTGTCTTCGGCGATCTGCTGGAGCTTCGTCGTCTCGATCCCTTCCACGCCGTACGCGCCCGTCTCGATCGGATCGCCGATGCCGACGCTGAAGATCCGCAGGTCGGGATGGTCTCCCCGGATGCCCGGCATGGCATCGGCGATCCAGGGCTCCACGTTCTCCTTGCCGTCGGTGAGGACGATCATCGCCTGCGCGTTTTCCGCGGGGCTCGAGACGAACTCGCCGGCCGCCGTCTGCATGGCCCCGCCGATCCCGGTCGCGCCGTCGGGGAGGAGTTCCCCCGTGATGTCGCCGAGGGCCGCGAGCATGGCGGCCCGGTTCGCGCTCACCTGATCGAGGGGCACCGGCGTCGAGTTGCTCTCGTTGTATTTCGTGAGGCCGATCGAGTCCCACGCGTCGCGTACGAGATCGACGTAGAGATCGCCCGCGTCGCTCGCCGCGACGATCTTTCGGACGTCTCCCGCCATCCCGTCCATGCTCCCCGAGCGGTCGACGACGAGCATCGTCGAGAGGGGAATCGGCTCGGTTCCCGTCCCGTGCAGCCGGACGCGGTACGTGTTCGGCGGCTCCTCGTTCGTCGGCCCGACGAGAAGGACTATCTCTCGGTAATCCGCCGTCATCGGGTGGAAGGTCATCTCGAAGAGGTCCGAGCGTCCTGCCCCGATCGACTGCGAGCCGAGATCGAGCGTGAATTCGGTCGCGTCCGTGTCCGACGGATCCTCGAGAGCGATCCCGAACGTGAGGACGGCGTCCCCCGTGTTCTCGATCCTGATTGCCTGGTGGAAGGCGTAGTCGATCTCGACCTCGCCGTAGTCGATGTCCGCCGTGATGAATCCGACGTGGGGAACGGGGTGATGCCCCGTCGCGTGAAGGGTGACGAGGGCGGACGAGCCGAGCCCGCTCCCGTAGTCGGCCTCGATCCTGAGGGTTCCCGTGTAGGTCGTCTCGTCGAAGACCGTCGCGCCTACCCGCAGGCTGCGCGAGGATCCGCCGGAGACCGTTCCCACGCTTCCCCCCGACGGCAGGTCGAAGACGCCTCCCCCGTCGTCGACGATCGAGGCGACGACGGTCATCGAGGCGTCGCCGACGTTGGCGATCGACAGGTTCCGTTCGACCCGGTTGCCCGGCGAAGCGAGCGTCCAGTCGGCCTCGCCCACGTCGAAGCTCGATGCGACATCGAGCTCGCCGCGCCGCACGTGCGCCGTGCCGCTGACCGTCTGCTGGCGCTGGTTCACGGCGCCGTTGCAGGTATAGGCCACCTGGATGAAGCCGGCGTACGGCTGGTCGAAGGTCAATCCCCCGGGCGCGCAGAACTGCACCTCGAAATCGAGGTCGTCGCCGGGATCGAGGGTCGTCGGCACGCCGGCGAGATCGAGATGGAAGTTCGGATCGGTCACCGAGACGGCGATACCGGAGAAGGTCTGGTTGCCGTCGTTCCGGAAGGTGGCTGTCCGCCATCCGGCGCAGTCCCCCGATTCGACCTCGCCGAAGTCGGCGCTCGCCATCGCGAGTGACGAGCTGCAATCGGCCGCTCCGCTCCAGAACTCGACGCAGTAGGTGCCCCCCGACATCGCGCCCGGATCGAGGCGATAGGTGCCGGGAGCGAGCGTCACGTCGTCGCTCCAGCCGAATCCAGCTCCTCCCATGCTCCAGGCATAGGCCTCCGTCCCGCTCGTGTTGTAGATGACGAACCAGCCGGTCCGGCCGCCGCCGCAGTCGCTGTCGAGGTTCGTCGCCGTCAGATGGACGACCTGGGAGAAGGAGATCGTGAAATCGCTGTAGCACTGGCAGTCCCCCGAGGGCGGCAAACTCCCGCTCATGCAGGGCTGCGTCGGGTGGGGCTGCGTGCAGGTACCGGGGCAGTACTTCCGTGCGCAGACCGTCTCGTCGTAAGCGGCCGCCCCGACGGGCGCACAGAGGATCGCGCACACGGCGATCGCCGCGCAGACGGCGGCGCCGATCGATCGCGCGGATACCCGCCGATTTCCGGAACGGGCTCTAAACATCTTCGCTCCTCCCTCAGCATGCGACCGGAAACGCCGCGTTCCCGGAATGCGCGAAGGCGCATACGGGCGTGGCACGACGCCCGCGCATCCGGATCCCGCGGCAGCCGGTCGGCGTGATGATGCGATGTCTTCGGTGAGTCCCCTGATTGGGCAGGATTGTACTATAGAGTAATTATTATGTCAAATGAAAATATATTTTACTATGTATGAATTTGTTTACTATTGTAACCAGTTCTTTCCATCTGCTGCGCAATCGCCGGTGTCGAGGCCGGGCGGCCTGTCTGCCGGCCGGTTGCCGGTACCGGTCAGCGCTACTCCGTCGCCGGCAGGAACGAACGCAGGATGTCGTCGATACGGGCGCGCCAGCTCCCCCAGGAATGGCCCTCGTGGACGACGGCGGCGGTGAAATCGTACCCCCTCGCCTCGAGGCTCGCCGCGAGGCGCCGGTTCGAATCGGCGAGCTCCCCCTCGTAGCTCCCCCAGTCGAGGTAGACGCGGATCGGCCGCTTTCCCCCCGCGTCGATCCGCCGTATGAGCCAGTCGTCGGCGACGCCGAAGGCTCCCGACTGGCTTGCGCAGAATCCGAAGACCTCGGGATGCTCCCCGGCGAGGAAGACGGAGACGAGCCCTCCCAGCGAGGCGCCCATGACGCCGCGGCCGGCCGGGTCGGCGACGAGCCTGTACCGGGACTCGATCGCCGGAAGAAGCTCGTCGGTGATCATCGAGGCGAAAACGAAGGAGAGCGCGTACTCGCCGCGGCGGTCGACCGGGTCGACGAAGAGGGCGACGAGCGGATCGATCTCGCCCCCGTCCATGAGGTTGTCGAGGACCGTCGCCATCGAGCCGAGACGCAGGTAGTCTCCGCCGTCGTTGACGAGCAGCATCGGGTACGGGCCTCCCCCCTCCCTTCCATAGCCGGGCGGCAGGTAGACGTATACCGCGCGATCGTTGCCGAGGGAATCGCTGTGGAAGACGAGCGTGTCGATCCGGCCCCGCGCGACGCCCGACCGCGACTCGATTTCGTCGGGCGGCTCGTAGGCCGGCATGGCGAAGGCCGAATTCAGGCCGAATCCGCCCTCGACCGTCCGCGGATTCCGGGGATCGAGCAGCCACGTGTCCCCGTCGACGACGAACTTGTAGTCGAGCCGGGCATCCCGTTCGAAGGTCTTGCGGAGGTGCCAGGTACCGGTCCCGGGAACGCGCCTCATCCGGTCGGCCGCGTCGTTCCAGCCGTTGAAGTCGCCCGCCACGGCGACGGTCGCCGCGGCGTCGTTCAGATAGACGAAATATACGGTGGTGTCCTCGATGACGGGAAGGCCGCGCTCCGCCGCCTCGGCGGCGACGAGCGCGTATGCGCACTCCCCGGCGGGCAGACCGGCCGGTCGCTCCCCGGGCCCGTCGGCGAGGCCGGGATGTGGCGAACAGGCGACAAGGCAGGCGAGCACGAACAACGACGCCGCGGAAAGCCGGCAGGCGGGCATGGCGTATCCTCCCTCGCCGGCATCATACCGCCCCGGAGAGGGGATGTCCACAACGGCGAGGCGTCCGCGACGGCGGGGATCAGCAGATGCCGGCCGCGATCCGCCTGAAGTGCAGGCCGTAGACCGCCAGCGTCATCGCCATGGGAAAGAGGCGCGGCTGACGGAACAGCGTGTGGAAGAAGAGCCGCCAGAAATCGAAACGCCCCCGCTCGACGACGCCGAGCGACCACATCGTCTTCAGGAGCGGTTTGAGCTTGTAGAACGGCACACCCGACGATCCCCGCGCGGGGGGCTCGTAGGTCGCGAGAAACCGGCGGACGCGATCGTAGTAACGGCGGTTCGAATACAGCTTCTGAACGAGCGCAGTGTATCCGTTGACGAGCGTCTGGTAACCCATCCGCGGCACGAAGTTGGTCGATCCGTCGGTATTGTTGCCCGAGGACGAGCGGACGAGCCGTTTCTCGCGATCCAGCCGGTCGAAGAGCCGCGTCTGTGGCGGCGCGTTGAGCAGCCCGACCATCGCCTCGACGATCCCGCTCTGCTGGATGAATTCGAACATCCGGCGGAAGATCTTCGGAGAGTCGCTGTCGAAGCCGACGATGAATCCCGCCTGGACGCGGAGGCCGGCGCGCTGCAGCGACCTGACCGAATCGAGCATGTTCCTGCCGCGGTTCTGGCGCTTCCCGCATTCGGCGAGACTCGCGTCGTCGGTGGACTCGATCCCGACGAAGACCGACCGGAATCCCGCCTCGACCATGAGCGCGACGAGCTCGGGATCGTCGGCGAGATCGATCGAGGCCTCCGTCGTGAAGGCGAACGGTCGGCGGTTGCGGCGCGACCAGTCGATGATGGCCGGCAAAACCTCCTCTTTCAGGTTCCGCCGGTTGCCGATGAAGTTGTCGTCGACGACGAAGATGTCGTCACGCCAGCCGTTCGAGCGGAGACACTCGAGCTCCGCGACGAATTGCGCCGCACTCTTCACCCTCGTGCGGCGCCCGTTGAGCGCCGCGATGCTGCAGAACTCGCAATTGAACGGGCATCCGCGGGAATACTGGACGTTCATCGATGCGTAGGCCTTCGTGTCGAGCAGATCCCATCGCGGCATGGGCGTCGCGGTGACATCGGGAAATCCGTCTGCCTTGTAGATGGCTGCCGGCGAGCCGCGGCGGAGATCCTCCACGAGCCTCGGCATCAGCTCTTCCGCCTCGCCGAGAACGAGGCTCCCGATTCCCTGGAAGCGTTCCGGCTCCAGGGACACCATGGAGCCGCCGGCGACGACCGGCACGCCGAGCCGGTCGCACCGTCCGAGAACCTCGCGGAACGAGCGTTCCTGCACGTTCATTCCCCCGAGGAAAACGTAATCGGCACTCGCGATATCCTGATCGCGCAGGGATGTCACGTTCATGTCGACGAGCCGCAGGTCCCACTCCCGAGGCAGCATCGCGGCCATCGTGATCAGGCCGAGCGGCGGTCCGTTGGAGCGCTTGGAAATGAACCGCAACGCATGGCGGAACCCGTAGAATGTCGACGGCGTCTCCGGATAGACGATAAGAATTCTCATTGCAGCCCCCTCGAGGGTATATGGTCCTGGCGGCGCCGGCGATCGGAATCATCGCCCGGATCGCCGCCACCCTCAATCTACATCATGAATGTTGACACTGTCAACACCAATCGTTATACTACGTCGACAGCACGCCCGGTGAATCGTTCCATGGAGGCACTCTCCTGCAAGGCAACACGTACCATCATGTCGGGCTCGGCACGAAACTCCTCGACGAGGCCCGGGTTATGATCGCCGAACGCGGCGTGCATGCGCTCACGATCCGGACGCTCGCAACCCGCGTCGGCGTATCGCGTTCCGCGCTCTATCGCCATTTCCGCAACAAGGGGGCTCTCCTCTCGGCGATCGCGGCGGACGGCTTCCGTCGTCTCGAGTCGCGTCTCGCCGCAGTCGACGCCGCCGGCACCGATCCCCTGGACCGTCTCGGCCAGCTCTTCGAGGCGTTCGTCCTCTTCGCCGTCGAGGATCCGTCGATGTACCGGCTGATGTTCGCCGAGGAAACGAACCGGGAAGCCTCCACGGCCCTGCGCGACGCGGCTGCCGCGGCGATCGCGCACCCGATCAAGACCATCGAGGAGTGCATCCGCGAGGGATCGCTCCGCCCGGAGAATCCCCTGGCGCTCGTCCGGCACGTATGGGTCGAGGCCCACGGGCTCTCGATGCTTCTCATCGACGGCCAGTTGCGATCGACCGGGGGAGCCGCCGTGCACGCCGTTCTCGCCGGAGACGACGATCGCGACGCCATAGACCCCGCCGATCTCGCTCGTTCCACGGCGCGTCTTCTCCTCGACGGCATGCGCGCCTGACCGCGTTGCACCGGTCGAACGATCTCTTTGCCCGCCGAAACGATTCCGCGCTCCGCTTCTTCGTTGGACGGCATGTCGCATGCACTCCTTTTTTCCGCTGGTATCCGTATCGAAGCGTCGCTCGCGTTCGATACAGCAACGGCGGCTCTGCATCCGGTTGTCATCCTGAGTGTTGCATGCTAGTCACACGACGCCCCCGGGCGGGAAACGACGGGGAGCGACGGGAAACGATTCGCCGTCATGCACGAATATCGTGCACGATGCGTCACGGGATCGGCCGGAGGATGAACGGATGAAGGAACTCGCCCTTAAACAGATCGACACCTTCACGACGGCGCCGTTTCGCGGCAACCCCGCGGGGATCGTCCTGGGCGCGGACGAACTCGACGGCGGGGCGATGCAGCGCATCGCCGCCGAGATGGCCACGGCCGAGACGGCGTTCGTGCAGTCGACCGGCTCGATGACGATTCCCTGGCGAGCCCGTTTCTTCACGCCGAATTGCGAATACGACTTCAGCGGCCACTCGGTCATCGCCGTCGCCTACGCTCTCGTCGAGGAGGGCCTCGTCGAACTGGCCGACGGCGTCACCAGCCTGCTCGTCGAGACGAAGAGCGGTCCGGTGCCGATCGACATACACTTCCGGTCGATCGCCTCCGGCGTCTCCCCGGGCGCCCTGCCCGTCGAGGTCGGTGGCCATACGGTCGGATTCCTCGAGCGTATCATGTTGAGTCTGGCGGTCAGCGACCACCGGGACGCCACCGTTCCCCTCGAGGAGATCGCCGACATCTGCGGCATCGACCCGTTCGAGGTCAAGCGGACCGGGCTGCCCGTCGAGGTCGTCAGGAACGGGATCGTGCAGCTCCTCGTCCCCGTCCAGCACGCCGAGGCGGTCCGCGAGATGCATCCCGATCTCATCCGGCTGATGCTCATGAACCAGCGGATCGGCGTGGACACGACGGACATCTTCACGCTCGACGCCCTCAACGAGGACGCATTCACGTACTCCCGCCATTTTTCCCCCGCCACGGGACTCTGGGAAGACATCGCCTCGGGCGCCGGCGCCGCGAGCCTCGCATCCTACCTGCTCCGGCACGGCGTCATCACGCCGAGGACGATGATCATGGACCAGGGGAACGAGATCGACTCGCTCGCCAGGGTCTTCGTCGAGGTCGAGGCCGAGAAGGACGGGAAGGTGCCGGTACGTATCGGCGGCCTGGCCGTCACGTCGATCACGCGCACGGTCTCCATCGAGGATGAGCGCGTCCTGATCGTATGAGCGGCCAAACGACCGTCTCCCCCGCACCGACCCGATGAAACCCGCCGACCGCCGCAACAATAATCCGTTTCCCCCCGTATTCTGTGCATCGCGTGGCCATGGCGCATCGACAACGCGGGAGATCGACATGAAGAGACGTACCGTGCGCTTCGTCGCCGGTCTGCCGTCGTGCGCGTTGTTCGCGGTCTCGACCATTCCCTGCCGGGCGGGCGAAGTCGCCCCCCCCGCTCCGGCGCGATGACATCCGGTCGATCGTTGCCGAGACGGACTCCCTGTTGCCGACCCTCATGTCGGCGGGCAGGATCCCCGGCCTGCAGGCGGCCCTCGTCAGCGACGACCGCGTCGTGTGGACCGCCGGCTACGGCGCGAAGAACGCATCGACCGGGGCGCCGGTGACAGACGAGACGATCTTCGAGGCCGCCTCCCTCGCGAAACCCCTCTTCGCCTACGCTGTCATGAGACTCGTCGATCGCGGCACGATCGACCTCGACGCTCCCATCGCCTCATGCCTGCCCCGCGGGACGATCGAGGCGGGCCTGGGGCACCCCCCCGAGCCTCGCGGGAGCCTACGGCCCGCGGCACGTCCGGTTCGAGGAGGGAGCGCTTTACTACGCCCGGGACACGACCGATCCCGCGGCCTTCAGGAGGATGTACGCGGTATCGAGAAACACCTTCGTGCTGGACGGCATCGTCTATTTCCGGATGCGCTTCGAGCTCGACGCGGACGGCAATCCCGAACGGATCGTCGGCATCTACGAGGACGGCCGCGAGGACAGCTCGGAGCGCGACAGGTGACCGGTCTCCGGTTCAATCTTGATTCCGCGTTTCCGCCGGGTTAGGATGCATCCGATCGCATGGGGCTCGCCCCCGAACGCAGAAGAACCGTCAGAGTCCGTCGAAAGGGAATCGACGTGCGTTCATGCATCCCGCCGGTCGTCGTGTGTCTCGCCGTCCTCTTCTCCTGCGCGCACGGCCCGTATATCCCGCCGCCCACTCTCGAACCGCGCCCCGACGACGACGCCGTGCGCACGCTCGTCATGAAGGGGATCGATCTCCACGATCGCGGCGATTACGATGCGGCCATCATCGCGTACGATGCCGCCCTCGAGATCAATCCGGCGAGCCCCTTCGCCTGGTACGAGCTGTCGATGTCCCTCTTCTCCGCGAGACGATTCGAGGCGAGCCTCGATGCCGCGCTCCACGCCGCGCGCTACGAGAACGACTTCATGCACCTCGTCTACGTGAGCGCGGGAAACGCCCTTTCGCGTCTCGAGCGGTGGAACGAATCGGAACGGGTATTCCGCGAAGGGATGGAGCGGTTTCCGGATTTCCACCTCCTTCCGTTCAACCTCGCCACGATGTTCTTCCGCCGCGGCGACTCCGCCGAGGCGATGCGGTTCACGCAGGAGTCGGCTCGGCTGGATCCCCTTCACGCTTCCTCGCACTACGCGATCGGTGATTTCTACTTCATGGCGAACCGGCGCGTGCCGTCGATTCTCGCCTTCTCCCTCTTCCTCTGTCTGGAATCGGAAACGCGGCGGGCGAACAGCGCACTGGGAAAAATCCGCTGGATGATCGGCGGCGGCGTCTACCGCGAAAGCGATTCCGCTATGAAAATCATGTTTTCCGACCTGCCGGAGGACGGCGTGGACGATTTCGGCGCCGTCGAGATGGGGCTTTCCATGGCAACGGCCCTCGAGAAGGCGGGAGGAAACGGCGACCGGCCGAAGGCAGAGGAACTCGTCCGCCAGCTCGACACTGTTTTCGGCCTCGTCGCCGAGCTTGCAAGTGACGGAAAGGATCGAAAACCGGGGTTCGCGTGGGAATGCTACGCGCCCTTCGTCAGGGCGGCGGTCGAGGCGGGACATCGCGACGCGATGTCCCGCGTGATCCTGGGAAACGCCGGACTGCCCGGGGCCGATGCGTGGACGGCGGAGCACCGGACCGCTTCCCGCGCGTTCATCGACTGGACGAGGCGATACCTCGGACGGCCTCCGCGCACAAGGAAGGCCGGGAAATGATCCCGAACAGAGGAACCCCCGCGGCAGGCTGCCGGGGGGGCATCGTCAACGCCCCGCCGCGGCGAGGGCCTTCTCGACGTTCGCCGCGAGCTTGCCCTGCCGGCATTCATCGCCCCACGCGACGAGCGATCCGTCGGGACCGACGAGGTAGGGAGCCGGGATGGATCCGACGAAGAAGGAACGAACGAGCGGCGAGTTCCAGGCATCGCCGTCGTAGACATGACGCCAGGTCATCCCCTGCCCGGCGATCCACTCGCGGAAGGCCGCCTCGTTCATCCGCTCCGGCGAATCGAGCGAGATCGAGAGGATCTCGAATCCCCGGTCGTGGTATCTCCCGTACATCTCCACCATGCCGGGGATCTCGCGGCGGCAGGGAGCGCACCAGGTCGCCCAGAAATCGACGAGAACCGCCTTGCCGCGGTACTCGTCCAGCGAGACCGAGGCGCCGTCGATATCGGCGGCCTCGAGCGGAATGGGCCACAGCATCGCCGCGGCGTCGGAACCGAAGCGAACGGAGACGACACGGCGGGCCCGTTCGTCGCCGGCAAACGTTTCGAGCTGGCGGACGAGTTCCCGCTTGAGCGATTCTTCGTCCGAGCCGGGCACGGTATTCGCGTTGATCGCCGCCGTCATGAGGGCGGCGCCATGGAATTCGCTCGATTCGTCGACCTTCGCGAAGTAGGCAGCAGCCTGCTCGAAGGCCCCGACCCGGCGCGGATCGTCGTAGGCGTACTTGCAGGTGAGCGCGGCTCCCGCCTCGTAACGCGCCTGCGAGGTCTTCTCCTTTGACGGCCTCGTCGCGAGAAATGCGTCGGCCTCGGCGACGACGAGATCGCTCGCCCCTCCCCATCCCGGACTGTAGGGCGACCGGAGACGGTACGCGGCGGCGACCCGCTCGAGGCCGGCGTCGAATTCCGCGTCGCCCGGGGCGATCGCCGCGCGCGCGGCCAGCCAGGTCGAAATCGTGGCGACCGTCGCCGTGAGATGCTCGATGTCGGTTCGGAACCATCGATGCAAACCGCGGAGACGATCCTGCTCTTTCCGCCACTCGTCGAGCGCCTCGACCGTGCCGACCGACGGCGGCACGTCGCCGGGCGGAGGAAATCCTTTCGCGAAGATTGCGCTTCCCGTCTCGAAATTCGTCTTTGCGGCCGCGATCGCCCCGGCCATGCGAGGATCGTCGCGGAGAGCGTCGAGATCCGGATCGTACTCGAGGTATTCCCAGAGATCGTAGCCGTCGTCGAGGAGACGATCGATCCGGGCGAACGCCTTCTCTTTCTCGCCGGCGCGGGCGTAGACGCAGGCCTCGTTGTAGTCACGCGCGATCGTGCTTGGCACGAGGGCGAAGGCCTCGCCGATCTTCGCGAGGGCGCCCTCGACGTCGTCGCCGTCCATGAGGGTCCCCGCCTCGCGCAAAAGATCCTGCGCCGCCGAAAGCGCCTCTCCGTCGTAGACGGGAGGCGTGCGCGTTCCCGCCGTATCGGCACGCTTTCCCGAGCAGGAGGCGAAGGCGACGAGTGCGACGCAGAAAACGAGCATGGCGCCCGCGACGGATCGTTTCATCGATAAGCTCCTCGTTCCGGGTGGATACCTGATGACCGGCGTCAAGTATTCCACACCATCCTGATGATTTCAACCGCTTTGCCGCCCGGCGCGGCGCCGTCGGCTTCGCCGGAGGCGTGTCTTCCCCCCGCGGATGCGGAACGCGGCGGCACGCCATATGAAGTCTTGAGAGAGACGGGGGAATATGCTATTGAGAAGTCGTCGGCCGGGTCCGTGGACGTCGCGCGGCGATCGGCGGCATGATTCCCCTCCGGTTCACCGCGTGCGCCCCGGCACGCGTGAAGGAGCGTGACGGCGCACGATGAACGCGAACGACGGCACCCCCCTCGATTGCGAGCGCCTCTTTTCCGCGGTACGCGGATTCGGCGACGGCCTCATCGGCTGGATCGACGGACAAACGGGCGAGTTGCGCGATCCGTTCGAGACGGTCTACGGCGAGGGATACGGTCCCGGGATCGCCGCGCACATCCTCGCGGGGCTGCATCGCCGATACGGGTGCGAGCGGTACCGCGCGGCCGCGGAGCGCCTGGTCGACCGCTCGCTCGAGAAACTCGAACGGCCGACCGACAACACCCCCTTCACCGACATCTTCCTCGTCTTCTGGTCCCTCAAGGCGGTCGAGCTGCTCGGCGATGCCTGCGGCGCCGGGCGACGCGACGAATGGCGGGAACGGTTCGCTCGTCGAGGCCGACGTCTCGATCCTCCCAACACGAACGCCCGCTGCCTGCTCATCGGTGCGTCGGCCATGCGCGTCATGCTGGGCATGGAACGGCCCGATGCGGCGAGACTCGACCGGCTGCTCGACGCCGTCGAGGAAATGCAGAATTCCCTCGGGTTCATCGACGACACCATCAGTATCGTGCGCCCCCCCGTCGAGTATTATCCGGGCGACGTGCGCCGCTACCGGCTCCTGCCCGACAAGATACGCGGTCGTCTCGGCATGGAGGATGCCGGCAGGAGAGACATGAAACCGATCGCCTACCACCTCTTCTCGTGCGCCGTGCTCTGCGAGACGCTTCGCTGGTGGAAACGCCGCCCCGCCCCCGAGCTCGCTCCGGCGATGAGACGGATAGGCGGCATCGTCGCCAAAGGTCTCGCGTGGATCGATCGCCTCGTCGCGGCGGACGGCTCCTTCTCGATGACGGAGCGGAGCCGCGAGCACTTCTGGACATGCGGCTGTTTCGTCTACCTGTGCGCGATCAGGAACGGCGGGGAGGCGGCATCGATGCTCCGAAGGCACTTCGAATGGTGGTCGCGGTTCATCAGGGACGACGGCTCCTGCTCCGTCACCCCGAACCGATTCTCGAACGCGCTGCGCGTCGGATTCGAGAACTACGCGACCATGACCATGTACGTGACCCAGGGATTCAGCTTCCTGCTGGACGCGGCCGAGATCGTGTCGGAGCATGCGCAGCTAGAAGAGCTTCCCCGGCCCGTGATCCGATCCGGGGACATGTTCGTGGACGAAGAAGCGGGGTATGCACATATCCGCGCCGGCGGCAGTTCGGCAGGAGTGTCGCTCCGCAGGCACCGAGGCGGATTCCACGGGGGATACTGCCCGGCGACGGGGATGTTCAACGTGGTCATCGGCGGCAGCAGGCTGCGGGCGTTCCCCTCTCCATGCTACCGCGTGGAGGGACTGGGCGTGGTCATGCCCGTGAGGTCGGCGGGCATGCTCAACAACGGCGTCTACGACGGCATCCGCGCGTTCGGGAAACGAAGCGACTGGGGCCCTGATTTCACGACCAACGCCGACGTGCTGATCCGTGAGGATCGCCTCGTTTTGGCGAAGAGCTTCAACGGGCTGGCCGTGGAGAAGACCATTCGCCTGACGGAGGACTCTCTCGAGATCTCCTACGAATTCCGTATCGGCCGTTTCCTCGACGCGTTGCTGGTGACGCATCCCCTGCTGCTCTCGGACGGGAAGAACGACGCCTCCGTCGAGATACGCGGCGCGGCGGTTCGCATGACCCTCGGCGGCGAATCGTATCGGCTCTCGTGCGCGCAGGGGTACGCATGGACGCACCACCAGGAACGGCACATGCTCTCGACATCGGGGATCACCAGCCAACTCTATGTCACGGTCGGCAGGAACGTGGCGAAAGGCAGCGAGCTGAAATGCAGCCTGCTGATCGAGAAACTGTAACCGGCAGCGGCGGTATCGCATGAATGATCTCGAATCGCTCGTACGGCGGCGCAGATCGGTCCGGACCTTCACCGGCGGCGATATCGACCGTCGAACGCTCGGAAAGCTCGTGGAGATGGCCCTCTGGGCGCCGAGCTCGTGCAACAGGCAGACCGTCCATTTCCGGTTCGTGAAGAATCGCCGGCTGATCGATGCGGTGGCGCCTGCGGCCTTCAACCAGCCGATACTCGGCCAGCCGATCACCCTGGCTGTCGTCTGCGTCGACACGACCCGGTACCGGAACACGACGCTGAAAAACAACCTCGCCCCCTGCCTCGACGCCGGTCTCGCGATGGAGAACTTCCTGCTCGCCGCGACGGGGATGGAAATCGGCACGTGCGTCGTCGCCGGCAGGCTGAACCAGCCGCTCGTCAGGTCCGTCCTCCATCTGCCGGACGAATGGATCATAGCGGCCTTCATCGCCCTGGGCGTCGCCGGCGAGGGGCAACCGCCCCCCGAACGGGATTTCGCGGAGCTCCACATGAGCTTCGACGACGAATCCCTCGGCCGGAACGGGGAAACGTACGGATCGCACGTCGACGCGCGCAGACGCTGGGCGAGGGCCGGTTTCGACACGGGCCGGTACTACCGGCACCCGAAAGAGGGGCTGCCCGTGTACCGCCATGCCCTGGTGGAGATGCGGCGCCGACTGGGCGACGGCGAGCGATGGCTCGTGACATCGACCCTGATGGGCGCGTTCTGCTTCGACGAGGCTGCCGTCGACCATCTCGCGGGGAGCGGCGACGAATCGTGGTTCATCGAGCAGTTCCTCGGCAAGCGGATCCAGCTCCTGCCGGGCAGCCCCGTCGGAGACGACGCCGAGCCCCCGGAAGGCGCGTACGACAGGATCGTCTCCCCGTTCGACGTGCATTTCCTCGATGCCGGGGACACGCGGGCGTTCATGGATAACTGCGCGCGATGGCTCAAGCCTGGCGGAACGCTCTCGGTCATCTTCTTCAACAAGAGATCGTGCTGGAACCTCAACTACCGCCTGGCGCTCCTGCTGGGAAGGGATCCCGACCGGTTCAGGCTCTTCGGGTACGAGACGCCGCTGTCGATCGGCGCGGTCGCCAATCGATTCTCGCGGCGGTTCCGTGTCGTCGGCAGCAGGACGATCTCGTTCCTGCCCCCGCCCAATGTCGGATATCTCTCCGGGAGGATGCGCCTGCTGCCCCTGGACCTGACGAGATCCTTCGACGTTCTCGGCTCGCTCCCGCTGGTATGCAACCTCGGCAACGTGGCGATCGTCGATTTCGAGCGAACGTGACTCGCCATCGGGCGATGTGTTTGAGGCCCGGCGTCCGGGCGGTGTCATCCTTCCGTGGGCACGCGCGCCGGTGCGGTCGCAACCGGCTCCTCGCGGCTCCCCTTCCGCACCACCACGCACGCCGCGCCCGTGCAGTCGACGATCGTGGACGGCGCACGGCGCCTGCTTCCACGCCTCGATATGAGGACGGCGGGAAACGGGTACCGCTTCCTGATCATGGCGATGCTGCGCATCGGCTCCTCTCCCGCCCGGTTGACGCTCGTCGAGACGATCGGCTCCCCGATCAGTCGTATGAGGCGACGGAGATCGTCGTGCGCGGGGATCCGCACGGCGACGGCGTTCCGCGGCCGCAATGCGGGACGAAGCGTCTTCGCGGCGGGCAGGATCGCGGTGAGGGGCGCGGGCCACTCCCTCTCGAGGATACGGCGCGAATCCCCCGGCCAGCGGGCGACGACCGTCTCCACCATCGCCATGTCGGCGCAGAGGAGGATGAATCCCTTCCCGGCCCCGCGGCCCTTGAGCTCGCCGATGCGCCCCGCGGCCGCGGGATCCGAAACGATGCAGTGGAAACCGTAGATCGTGTCGGTGGGAAGGACGGCGATCCCGCCGGCGCGCATGATCGCCGCGACGCGCCTGATCTTCGCCGGCGTGAAATAGCCCGTGACCGGCGCGGCGACGACGCGCGTTCCGGCGCGGCCCCCGGCGACGTCCGCGGGTCGTCGCCTCGCAGCTTCGGCGTCTCTCGCTACTTGTTTCGCCATTGCTCGCGCAGTTCGTCGAGCCGTTTCCGGAGCCCGTCGTCCCCGATCGCGAGGATCTCGGCGGCGAGGATCGCGGCGTTGCGCGCCCCCGCCTTGCCGACCGCGACTGTCGCCACCGGCACGCCCGGCGGCATCTGGACGATCGCCAGGAGCGCATCCAGGCCGCCCGGCAGGCCGCTGGCCAGCGGAACGCCGATGACCGGCTTCGTGGTGACGGATGCCACGAATCCCGGCAACGCCGCCGCCATGCCGGCGCCGGCGATGAAGACCTTCGCGCCGCGCTCTTCCGCCTCGACGACATAGTCCCGCGTCTTCTCCGGCATCCGGTGCGCCGAGGAGACGACGATCTCCGCGGCGATGTGGAATTTCTCGAGCTCGGCGAGGCAGAGTTCCATCGTTTCGCGGTCGCTCTCGCTTCCCATGACGACGGCGACCTGCAGCTTCGTGCTCATCTCAGTCCCTTTCGTCCGATGTCACGTCTCGAAAAGCAATCGGTGAAGGCGATCTCGTCGATGCCGGCGTAGGCGGCCTCGAGCGCTTCCTGCAGCGTCGTTCCGAGCCCCGTCACGCCGAGCACGCGTCCGCCGGCCGTCTTCAGGACGCCTCCGTCCATCGTCGTGCCGGCGTGGAAGACGATGCACCCCTTCTCCCTGGCCCTGTCGATGCCCGTGATCTCGTACCCGCTCGTGTAGGGGCCGGGATAGCCCCCCGACGCCACGACGACGCATGCCGCGGCGGCGGCGCTGTTCTCGAAGCGCACCGTGCCCAGACGCCCCTCGGTGGCCGCCCATATCGCCTCGAAGAGATCGCCGCCGAACAGCGGCAGGATGACCTGCGTCTCCGGATCGCCGAACCTGCAGTTGTATTCGAGGACCTTCGGGCCGTCACCGGTCATCATGATCCCGAAGTAGAGCACACCCGCGCCGGCGATCCCCTCGGCGCGCATCCCCTCGAAGGTCGGTTCGATGATCTCCGTGCGGATCCGCTCGGCCGCCTCGCCGGTGTAGAGGGAAACGGGGGCGTAGGCGCCCATGCCGCCCGTGTTGGGTCCGAGATCGCCGTCGAACGCGCGCTTGTGATCCTGCGAGGGCACGAACAGCCGGTAGTCCTTCCCGTCGAAGAGGGCGAGCACCGAGATCTCCGGCCCGCGGAGGAACTCCTCGACGATGATCCGGCTGCCCGCCTCCCCGAACGCCCGATCCTTCATCGCGGCGCCGACCGCGGCCCTGGCCTCGGCGAGCGTCGAGCAGATCATGACGCCCTTCCCGGCGGCGAGACCGTCCGCCTTGATTACGAACGGGGGCTCGTGCTCGGCGACGAACGACTCGGCGGCGCAGTAGCCGTCGAAGATGTCGAATCCGCCCGTGGGAATCCCGTGGCGTTTCATGAACTGCTTCGCCCATATCTTGCTTCCCTCGAGCAGCGCGCCCCTGCTGTCGAATCCGAAGATCCGCCGGTTCTTCGAACGGAACAGCTCGACGATCCCGGCGACGAGCGGGGCCTCGGGTCCGACGACGGTGAGATCGATCTCTTTTTCCCGCGCGAAATCGAGAAGTGCCTGCTTGTCGTCGGCCGCCACCGGAACGCAGGTGCCGATCGAGGCGATTCCCGCGTTTCCCGGCGCCGCGTATACTTCGTCGACCCGGGGCGAGCGGGCGAGCTTCCAGACGAGCGTATGCTCCCTGCCGCCGCCGCCGACAACGAGGACCTTCATCGATGTCACTCCCTTCACAGGATGATGGCGGGTGTCGCTTCCTCGACCGGGAAACGCCTCCCCCGGCGTCCCCGACGGGTCAATCTATCACAGATCGTTCGTTGTTTGCATGGTTTTCTCCTTTCCTCCCGCGGGGGAATCGCATATATTTCCAACCGGCGCGCCAGTCACCTCGCATCGTCATACCGTCATGAAAACGTCCCTCGCCGCCATCCTGCTCGCCGCCGTTCTTTTCCACGGGCTTCCGTCCGAGGCCGAAACGCCCGATTCCTCGTCGGTCGCCTCCCTCGCCGATTCCCTCTTCCGGTACTGGATCGAGGATGCCCCGACACCCATCCCCGGCGGGGTCGTCGTCGTCGCGAACGCCGGGGGCATTCTCTTCTCGCGCGGCTACGGGATGGCCGACATCGAGCGGGAAGAGCCATTCGATCCCGTCCTGACGGTCGTCCGCCTCGCCTCCGTCACGAAGATCTTCACGGCCATGGCCGTCGCGCAGCTCGCCGTCGGCGGCGCAGTCGATCTCGACGAACCCGCCGAAAACCATCTCGCCGGGCTGCGCATTCATTCGCCAACGGGCGTCGATGTCACCCCCCGGCACCTGCTCACGCACACGGCGGGGTTCGACGAATCCATGATCGGGCTCAAGTCGCGGCACGCGCGCGATATCCCGCCGCTGGCGGATTTTCTCGCCGGTTGCATCCCCCCCGTCGTCCGCGAGCCGGGAACGGCCTTCTGCTATTCCGGCATCGGCGTCTCCATCGCAGCGCGCATCGTCGAGACCGTCTCGGGCGAACCGTACGAGGCGTACGTCCGCGAGCGTATTCTCGACCCCCTCGGCATGGGCGATACGGGATTCGAGACAAACGAGTTCCCCGGCAAGCTGCTCATGGGACAATACGAGTATTCGAGTGACGACGCGGCCCGGTTCGTCCGCGTCGAGAAGGATTTCGTGAACATACGCGGTTCGGCCGGGATGCGTTCCACCGCCGCCGACATGGGCCGCTTCATCGGAATGATGCTCGGCGAGGCGACGGTTCCCGCGGGGACGGCCGGCGCCGGGATCGTTCCGGACGGCATCGCCCCCGGGGTGGTCGACCTGATGCTGACCCCGAACGTCGTCTCCTGCCCCGGACTTCCCCGGTCGATGGGGCTCGCCTGGCACCTCGAGCGACGGGGCGAAACCGTCGTCGCCTATCATGCCGGCGGGAACCGCGGAGCGGGATGCTTCGTCTGCGTCGCGCCCTCGCTCGATGTCGGCTTCTTCGTCGCGTGGAACCACGATGCCGGGGGCGGCCTGCAGCGCTCCTTCGCGGACGCCTTCCTCGACCGTTTCGTCGGGCCGGTTTGCCTCCCGGAACCGGAGACGCCGGCTTCGATCGCCGCGCAGGGAAGTTCCGCCCCCGATCCCCGACGCCTGGCCGGCTCGTGGCGATACCTTCCCCACTCGCAGGAGACGGTCGAGAAATTCGCCCGGTTCCCCGACGGCGGGCTGGCGATCGCGGCGGGAACGGGCGACACGCTGCTGGTCGGCGGCCGGGTCTTCACGAAACGGGGAGCCGGGATCTTCGTGCACCCCCCGACGGGCGAGAGCCTCTGCTTTTTCGGCGGCGACACCGGCCGGCCGGCCTATGTCTCGTGGAACGGGTTGCACACCTTCCGCCGCCTGCCCTGGTACGAGGAACCGTCGTTCACGGTGCCGTTCCTCGTCGTCTGCGTCTCGCTGCTCGTCTCGATCCTCGTCCGTCCCGTCGCCGAAAGCGTCATGCGTCTCGCCGGGCGAGGAACCGGGCCGGCAGGCCTGGAAAAGAGCGCCGGAGAGACGACCGCGGCCATGCTCCTCGTGTTCCTGCCACTCGCCCGGGCCGGCGCCCGTTCGGCCGGCCTCGTGTTCGGTCCGTCGCCGGCGTTCGCGGCGGTCATGGCCATCCCGATCCTCGCGCTCCTGCCGGCCTCTCTCTTCGCGTGGCGGGTCGTCGACGCATGGCGCTCCGGGAGGGGCAGTCTCGCCGGGCGTATCCACCAGTCGGTCGTTTTCGCCGGTATTCTCGGATGCTACTGGATATTCCACGCGCAGCGGCTGCTCGGCTGGCGCTGGTAGAGCGGGAATTCGTGCGAGGAAACGAGGCTCGTTTTCGTTCGTCTCATTCCTCGTCCCGTTTCGACGATCCGTCTCCCGCGACGACGGGGAGGAACATCGCCGCGTTCGGAAGCACGAGGATATCCTCGTCGGGGATCCCGTCGAGCAGGAAACCCGCGAACCCTTCCTCCCAGGGGCACATCCCGAATCGAGACACCTCGCTCGCGTCCAGTCCGGCGTGGAGATAGACCGAGAACCGGGTGGTGATCTCCCGCGTCGAGAGGGCCGTCTGCGAGTTGAGCGTGTATCGACGGCGCACCCGGTCCGGAACCACCATGCGCCCGTCGTCGAAGGCCTCGCGGTACGAGGAGGATCCGATCCCCTCGGGGCAGGCGGCGGCGATCAGCATCACGCCGCCCTCGTCCAGCGCCGACGCTGCGTTCCGCATCGCCTTGTGCGCCTGGAGAAGGTTGATATCCCTCGGCCATCCGCCCGCGGCGGCGATGACGGCCCCGCAGGGGCGGTCGAGCTGGATCATGAAGTGCTCGTCGAGGAACCGGCACGCTGCCCGGTGAGACAAATCGAGCTCGCCCGCGTTCAGGAACGCGACCCTCCCCGTCTCGTCCGTGACGACGTTGACGGCGAAGACGGACGCCGGAAGGAGCCGGGCCCCCTCGATCATGTCGGCGTGAACCGGGTTGCCGTCGAGCTTCCCGGGCCGGCATCCGTCGGCGATCCCCTCGCCCGGATCCTTCTTCAGCGAGAGCCGGTGGTTCGCGACGATCGTGCTTCCCGCGGCCACGCCGGGGAGCACGAGTTTCCTCGCGCCGCCGTACCCGGCGAAGTAGTGGTAGGTGACCCCGCCGATCGCCACCACGAGCGCCGACTCGGCGACGCTTCGCCGGAACCGGCAGACCGTCCCCGCCGCCGTCTCTCCGACCTCCGCCATCGCCTCGTCGTCGTCGGCGTCGTGCTCGATCGTCCGCCAGCGTCCGGTCACGTCCGGGCCGAGATGGCGTGAGAGCCCGCCGGCATCGCTCATCCGGTGCGTCCCCGCCGCGATGACGATATCGACGCGATCCGGCCCCGCGCCGGCATCCTCGAGAACGCCGAGTAGCGCCCGGAGCACCTCCCTCACCCACGCGCCGCGGGTGATATCCGCGACGAGCACGGAGATCCTCCCCTTCCCGGGCACGAGGGACGGGAGGGCTTCGCCGGCCACGGGATCGGTGACGGCCCTTCTCAACGCACCGGCCGTGTCCCCGACCGGCGCGGGCGAACGGCCGGCGGCTGTCCGCAGTCCGTCCCGCCCGGGCAGGTCGACCGTGAACACGCCGTCGCCGTAGGGGAGATCGATCCTCACGAGAGGACCCCCGCGATCGCGCGCCGCATCTCCTCGAGCCGATACGGTTTGGGGATGAACCCGTCGAATCCGTACGCGCGGAAATTGGCCATGACGGGATCGTTCGAATAGCCGCTCGAGACGATCACGCGCACGCCCGGATCGATCCCGCGCAACATCCCGATCGCCTCCTCGCCGCCCATGCCGCCGGGGATCGTCAGGTCCATGATCACGACGTCGAAGGGCGTTTCCGCGTCGAGAGCCCTCCCGCAGGCCGCGATGGCTTCCGTCCCGTCGCGGGCGAACGCCACGTCGTGCCCCATGCGCTCGAGCATCCGCCCGGCCGCTTCGCGCACCAGTTCCTCGTCGTCCATGAGCAGGATCCGCAGGCGTCCCGTCGCCGGGGGCTCGACGACCGGCCCGTCCTCCTCCGCTCCCTCTCGGGTGGCCGGAAGGTAGAAGGTGACGGTCGTGCCGACGCCGGATTCCGAGGAGAGAAGCACGTGGCCTCGATGCTTCCGGATGATCGAGTAGACCGTCGCGAGCCCGAGCCCGCTCCCCCGCTCCTTCGTGGTGAAATATGGATCGAAGACGCGCTCGACGTATTCCGGAGATATCCCGCACCCGCCGTCCGAGACGGAGACGCGCACGTATTCCCCGGCTTCGAGGGGCGGGATCTGCCCCTCGACGAGGGTCTCGTTCAGGGCGGCGATGTTGATCGTGCCCCCGGCGGGCATCGCCTGGAATGCGTTGATGACGAGATTCTGCACGACCTGCCCGATCTGCCCTTCATCGATGTCGGCGTTCAGCAGATCCTCGGCGATCAGGAATTCGCAGTCCACCTTCGAGCCCCGCAGGGCGAAGGTCGCCGACTCCTCGATCAGCGCGCCGACCGGTGAGACCCGCTTGACCGGCTCGCCTCCGCGGGAGAAGGTGAGCAACTGCTGCGTGAGGACCCTCGCCCTGACCGTCGCCCGTTCGGCCTCGTCGAGGAACCGCGCGATCGCCTCGCCATCGCCGATCGTTACCTTCGCGACCGAGATGTTTCCGAGGATCGCGGTGAGTATGTTGTTGAAGTCGTGGGCGATCCCGCCCGCGAGCACGCCGATCGATTCGAGATGCTCCGCCTTCTGGCGTTCCTCCTCGATCTGCCGCTGCTCGGTGACGTCCCGCACGATGTTGAGCATTGCCGTGTCGCCCTCGAAGATGACGCGATTGACGACGATGTCGACGAGAACGCGCCGTCCGTCGCGGGAAAGCGCCGTCGCCTCGAAATGCATCCGTTCCGTCTCTTCCGCAGAAAAACGTTCGAGGCGTTTCCCGTGGTCGGCTCTCTCGTCAAAACAGGTGAATTCGAGGAAGGAGCACCCGATCAGCTCGGTTCGATCGACCGAGAGAAGACGTTCCATGTAGCGGTTCGCGAAGACGATGCGGCCGGAACGATCGAGGATGCAAATGCCTTCGTGTGCGTTCTCGACGACGCTGCGGTACCGTTCCTCGCTCTCGCGGAGGGAGCGCTCGGCTTTCCTCCGGGCGGTGATCTCCATCGTGATCTCGACGGCGCCTCGATCGCTGCCGTCCGGGCCGAGCACGGGATTGCCCCTGATCGACCAGACGCGGCCGTCCGGCGTCGTCACTTCCCGCTCGCAACGCTTCCCCGTGTTCATCGATTCGAGGATGGGGCAATCTTCGCACGGTTCGTCGCGCCCGTGCCACAGCGCGTAGCATGTCCCGCCGACGAGATCCTCGGGCTCCGCGCCGAGCGACGCGGCCGCGGCGCGGTTCGCGTGCACGATCCGCATCTCCTCGTCGCCGTAATAGATCACGTGCTCGCTGAGGGCGTCCAGTATGCTCCGGAGCGCTCCCCGGTCGATGGGGCCCGTGTCTTCCTTCCCGAATCGCCCGCCTGTCATGCTTCCTCCCGATCAGAACGCAGTATACGAACGTCGACAGCGGCTTGCAACGGGAATGCGCGAGGCCGCGGGACAAGGAAACGGTTCGGAAATGGAGGTCGTCGAGCGCGTCCCCGCCGATCCGGCGGATGATGACTCCCGCGGCGGACGGACGGTCCGGGCTCGTTCCTCCTCCACGACGGATATCGTCGGAAAGGAAAAGAATGCGAATAGGGAGACTCGCCCGGACGGAACGGGACGCCGCCTCGTTTGGTTTGCCGGTCAATCAGGGAGGATGTGCGTGCCGGCCTTCCCCTCGCAGGCGTCGCCCAGCCGTCCGGCATGCGAGATGATCGCCTCGCTCCCTCCGTTGGCGAGGAACTCGACGGCCGAACGGATCTTCGGGCCCATCGATCCCGCGGGGAACTCGTACGCCTCGTAGAGGCGCCGGATCTCGGAGAGGGAGATCGTCCCGATCGGCCGCTGCTGCGGGGTGCCGAAATCCACGTAGACTTCCTCGACGTTCGTGAGGATGATGAGCCGCTCCGCTCCGACGCCCAGGCCGAGCACGGCGGCTGCGCGGTCCTTGTCGATGACGGCCTCGACGCCCTCGAGACTGGTGCCGCGACGGACCACGGGGATTCCCCCGCCGCCGACAGCGATAACGACGACTCCCGCCTCCAGCAGTCCGGAAATGACCCGCGACTCGACGATCTCGAGAGGCGTGGGACTCGGCACGACGCGCCGCCAGCCGCGATCGGCGTCGTTCTTCATCGTCCATCCCTTCGCCGTCATGAGCACCTGCGCCTCCTCCTCGGTATAGAAGGGACCGATCGGCTTGGTCGGCTTCTGGAAGGCGTCGTCCTCCGCGGAAACGACAACCTGCGAGACGATGGAGACGACTTCGCGCGGCATGCCGCGCCTGGCAAGCTCGTTCCTGAGCGCCTGCTGTATCATGTAGCCGATCCCGCCCTGCGAATCGGCGCCGCAGATATCGAGTGGCATCGGCGGAATGCGGTCCTTGACGGCTTCGTTGCGTTCCATGATGTTGCCGACGATCGGTCCGTTGCCGTGCGTGACGATGACCTTGCGCCCGGAGGCGATCAGCTCCCCGACCTGTCCCATCGTCTGCGCGGTGAGATCCCGCTGTTCCTCGATCGTCCCCGTCCCGTCGGCGGGAATGATGGCATTGCCGCCGAGCGCAATCACGTCGATGCCGAGAGACACGGATTACCTCCGAAAACACGGCCCCTGGCGGAGGGCATGCCTCCGCCAGGGGTTCGTGGGTGTGATCGTTTCCTACAGGGCTTTTCTGATCTTCTCGAGGGCCTTCAGCAGGTTCTCCTGCGAATTCGCGTAGGAGAATCTCAGGTAGCCCTCTCCGTATCTGCCGAAGCTCGTGCCGCTGAGACCGGCGACGCCCGCCTCGGCGAGCAGGTGTTCCTCGAGCTGCTTGGACTTCATACCCGTTCCGGTGATGTTCGGGAAGACGTAGAAGGCGCCCTTCGGTCGCAGGCACTTGAACCCGGGGATCGTGTTGAGACCGTCGACGAAGATATCCCGGCGCGCCTTGAATTCCGCCATCATCTTCAGCGATTCGTCCTGCGGTCCCTCGATCGCCGCCTTCCCGGCCATCTGCACGAACGCCGACGTGCAGGAGTTGCTGTTCGTCTGGATCTTGGCGATCTGCGCGGCCAGTTCCTTCGGCATGATGCCGTAGCCGAGACGCCAGCCGGTCATCGCGTAGGTCTTGGAATGGCCTTCGAGCAGGATCACGCGATCCCTGACCTCGGGATAGTCGAAGATGCTGACATGCTTTCCGTCGTAGACCATCTTCGAGTAGACCTCGTCGCTCAGGATCCACGCGTCGTTCTTCTCGGCGAGCTCGGCCACGCCCTTCATGTCGGCAGGTGTCATCGATCCGCCGGTCGGATTGTGCGGCGAATTCAGGATGATGAGCTTGGTCTTCTCGTTGACCAGCCCCCTCATCTCGTCGAGGTCGAAGGAGAACTCCTTCTCCTCGCGCAGGGGGATGGGAACGGGCTTTCCGCCGACGAAGTTGATCACCGATTCGTAGATGGGGAATCCGGGATTCGGGTAGACCACCTCGTCGCCCTTGTCCACGAGGGCCAGGATCGAGAAGAAGAGGATCGGCTTCGCCCCCGGCGTGACGACGATATTGTCCGGACCTACCTCGAGACCGCGATCCCTCGTGATGAAATCGGCGAATGCCTTGCGTACCTCTGGGATCCCGGCTGAAGGCACGTAATGCGTGAACCCCTTGTCGAGCGCCTTCTTTGCGGCGTCGATGATATACCCCGGCGTATCGAAATCGGGCTCGCCGATCTCGAGATGGATCACCTCACGGCCTTCGGCCTCCATGGCTTTGGCGCGGGCCAGGACCTCGAACGCGGTCTCCGTGCCCAGCCTGTTCATCCGTTCCGCGAGCATCGCTCCTCCTAAAGTGTTCCGGCGCCCCTGCATACGAAAAAAACGGCCATTTCTGAAAAATTCAACAATATCTATATTAAAAGGGTGTGGCGGTATTTGTCAACCGAATACCTCCCGTTTGGGGCGGCGGAACGGTCTTCGCGCGTCGCGCGACATGGAGCGGGATCACGCGCGACGCCGGCATCCGCAGATGACGGCGCACGATCAGCGATCGCTGAGAAACCTGACGATCTCGCGCCGCACTTCCTCTCGGATCTGGCCGCTGCGCGTGGCGAGACGCTGGAGGGTCATCCGGTCGACATACCTGACGTGTATGAACTTGCGGAGGCTCGTGAGCGACACTCTCGCCGGATTCACGAGGAGGTTGTACGGCACTTCCTTGTTGAGGAACCCCGTGTAGAAATCCCGGCGATTGGCGATGATCCCCAGGATGTGCGACGATCGGCACCGGAGGGCGATGATCGGGATGACGCCGGGCTTCTTCGTCGCCTTCGGATTGTTGAGGAGTTCCGCGAGGAAGGTGTCGTCGTCGATGTGCGCCAAAACGAGCGACTTGTAGGAGACGTCCACTCCCCGGCCCACTTCGACCCAGTCGACGTCGACCGGCGTCTCGTTTTCGGCGACGAACGCGGGACCGGGCACGGCGCCGAGATCGACCCGCAGCAGGCGATCCTCCACCGAGAATCCCGGAACGTCGAGGAACGCGTCGAGTTTCTTGCCCGGACCGACGACGAATTCGAGACCGCCGCCGCCCGAGGACTCGACGAAAAGCGCCAGGCAGCTCGGGACGTCGGGCGCGATGCTCGTGCGCCTGAGGAGCGGGTGCATCAGGATCGAACGGAGAATCGCCGTCCCCGTTCTCAACCGCGGAAAGGAATGGACCTTCCGCTCCTGCGCGGCGAAGAGGGACGCGAGCGGCGGACAGCCCGATTCTTCAGCGAGCCGGTCCATCAACCCGTCCCAGATCCCCTCGAGTTCGCGCCGGAGAAAGAGGGGCGAACCGCCGCCGCCGTCTCCCGCGGCGACGATCTGCGCGGTCCAGGACAGTTCCTCGCTGATGGCGAGCAGGGCCCGCATCGTCGAGGCGTGCAGATCGGGGTCGAGCGAGGCGACGATGCGCCTGATGCGCAGTTGCGCCGCCTGCAGCTCGGTGGCGACCCGTTCCCTGATGGCCTCGTCCCATCGGCGATCGGGATCGGCAAGGGCGCGTCGAACGCCCGCTTCCCACGCGAGCCATGGCTCCTCGACCGCCGCTGCCTCGTCGCCGGGCAGCGGTCTGGCCGTCGAGAGCAGCCTGACCTTCTTTTCGAACCACTCCTCGCTCTCGCGGATCGTGGCGCCGGACTCCCGTGACTTCCTCAACCGGGACATCACCTTCAGGACGTTGTCGAAGCGCGCCATCTCGCCGACGATCTCCTCGATCGGGGGGACGGCGAGCAGCGCCGCGTACAGGAGTCGGATGCCGATATCCTGCCCGTCGGCCGCAAGAGCCGCCACACGGAGCAGCGTTTCGAGCGGATCGCCCGACCCCGCGATGAGACCCGCGAGTCCCGAGGCCCGGCCGTGAACGCTCCGTTCCGCCGCTATTCGCGCGAATCCCTCGCGATCCGCGGGTGCCGGCAACCGCTCGAGCAGACCGGGCAATTCATCGGAAAAGGGCAAATCCGCCGGTAACCGGAGGACTTTCAGACCGCTCGAGCGTTCGTCGTAGGTTATGGTCCTGGTCGTTTCCATCCTGCCGTTCCATCTTGCAGGATTGGTTCCAATCCCGATTCATCTCCGGAAAATCGTGATCGTCGCCCCTCCCTCGGCGCCACGTCCCTTCTCGACGGCGAGCCAGACGGCCATGCTCGCGCAGTGCCCGCGAACCGAGAATGCCGCCGTCCCACGCCGCCCGCTCCCCCGCAACGCCTGCCAGGGATACCGGCCCTCGACGGTCCGCTCGTAGAGATACAGCGGCACGTTTCCCGATCCCCGCCACCACGCGGCCGCGATCCTGAGCATCGCGCCCGCGAAAAGGCCGCAGGCGATCGACGGCGCGGCGTACACGGCGTCATCGGACCCCTCGCGGGCCGCCCGCATGGCCAGGGCGACATCGAAACGACGCCACGGAGCCCACCGGCAACGCAGCGCCAGGCTCTCCCGATCGCTGACCCGTTCCGGTCCCGGACCGGGCCAGGGGTGCGTCTTTCGTTCCGTCTCATGCCTCCATCTCGCCGCCGCCGCCAGTCCCCACCTCCGCCGTTCGAGCCGCCACTCGACACGCCGGTCGATATCGACGGCCTCTTCGATCGCGTCAGCCTCCGTCATCCGCTCCACCGCGGCCGAGAGAACGCCGCCGGCGACCCGTTTCCCCGCCACGGCGGAGCAGCCCCGGCGGAGAGCGCCGCCGCCGAGTGCGCCGCCCGGGAGCCGGCCGAGCGGGCTGTCGAATCCGTGCGGCGCACCGTAGAGGAGCACGGACAGTTCGAAGGATCCGCGCCGGCGCACTCCCGCCGCCCATGCGACGTCCCGCGCCGTGGCCGCGATCTCGAGCACCCCGCGGACCCCTCCCTCGCGAAGCCGGCATTCCACGGCCGACAGTGTGCCACCGACCGCCGTCCCCCCGACAAGCACGAAACCGAAGGATGCGCATCCGGCGCCGTGCCCGAGATGGATCGCGGTCGCCCGTTCGGGAAGTGAGACGGGAACGCCGCCCCGCCAGGCGCGCTGCCTGGCCGTCCACGCCGTCGCCGTCCAGGACGATCCGGCGACCTCGACCGCGCCGCCGCGCAGCATTTCCCCCCACCATGACGCCCGGGGCGCGATTTCTCCGGTTCGCGCGGCCGCGTAATCCGCGCTGAACGGATAGTCGCTCCGCCCGCCGCCGAGCACCAGTCCCTGGCCCGCGCGGGGCGAGATGTCGCCCGCGACGATCGACAGCCTCCCGCCGAAGATTCTCCCTCTCGCGTACCACGCGTTCGGGAAGCGCTCTTCGCTTCGTACGCGGAACGCTCCGTCGATCGGTTTCGCGTCCAGGCGACAGAGCGCCTCGCGCCGCGGCGTTCCGCCCCCGGACACCGACAGGCGCAGGTTTCCCGCCGTCGCGCGCCCGGCTTCCGGCTCCCCGATCGCGCTTCGCCTGCCCGCGTCCTCCCACGCCGCCACGTCCCGCGGCGCCGCGTCCCCCGCGGGCTCGCGGACGGCCCCGGCGCAACCGAGCGAGACCACCAGCAGGCAGGCGGAAATCAGCGGCCGCCACGCCACCGTGCCCACCCCGCTCCGACGGTAACGGTCCTCCCCAGGACGGGGTGCTCCGCGCAGACCACCCCCGCGAAGACCGGGCGACGTTCGACCGTCAGGCCGATGGCGATCTCGCCGGTCTCCGTCTGCATTCCGGCGGCAAGGGTCGCGCCGCCGCGCTGGAACTCCCCTGCGACGACCGGACCCGCCTGGCCGTCGGCATCGTCGACGGCCACCGAGAAGGCTCCGGCCCGGATCGACGCCCGCCATCCGATTGATCCACCGGTGCGCCGGACGAGACCGAGTGCGAGCGATCGCGCCTCGATCCCGCCGAAAAGATTCCACCGGCGCTTCGTCTCCTGCGCGTAGCCCGTGACCGAGGCGCGCTCGACCTCTCCCCCGGCCCCGGCGAAGAACAGTCCCCCGACCGCCCGGACGATCGCCGCGGCCTCGAACCGGTCGCGCCGGTAGAGCGTGTGTCGCACCGCCTCCCATCCCGCCGAGGCGGCGCCGCGCGCGGAGCGTCCGAAAACGACCACGCCGGTCCTCGAAAGGTCATTCAGTTCGTACGGGGCGGCGCGCGCGCAGAACACGCCGCCCCCCCTCCGGTTCCGGGCCCCCGGCGGGCTCCAGACGGCCGCCGGTTGCAGTGCACCGCATCCCGCCGCCCGCCACACGGTCACCGCCCGCGCCGCGCCGCACCGGCAGACGGCAGTTGCCGCGCAGACGGCGACGATCGCCTGCCTCAATCCCCCGCCACCGCGATTCCGGCCTTTTCCACCCTGCATACGACCCCTCCCTCGTCGTGAAAGGCCGCGACCACGATGTAGAATCCCGTCGCGACCGGCCTCCCCCGTCCATCCCTGCCGTCCCAGCGGCACGCGCACACGCCCGCGCCCGCCGGCGCGCCGCAGAGGCGACGCACCTCCCGCCCGTCGAGATCGAAGATTTGCAGATCGTACCCGCGCTCGCCGGATCGGATCGTGGCGACGACGACCGTCTCCCCGTCCCGCGCCGGCGAATACGGATTGGGCTCGACCGCGAGCGTCCCCTCCTTCGGTTGTTCCGGGATCCGTCCCGCGTTGACCCGCCCCGGTGTTCCGCCCTCCTTCGAGTGGCACCGCTGCCAGATCCCTCCCGGCTCGGCGCTGCACATCCCCGCCGACACCCGTTCGAGCGACCGTCCCCGCTCGGTTGTCCCGGCCATCCCCCACGAGACGCGCTCGATCAGGACTCCGGCACCGTCGGCCAGCTCGATCGTGTCGCCGCCGTCGTTGAGGACGCACCAGCCACCAGCGACGGGAACGATGGCCGCGGAGCAACCGGGCCAGGCGGTGCGGAACGCCTCCGGATCCCGCACGAGCAGGACGAATGCCCCCGGCGCGAGCGGGAGCGTCTCCCCGGCGACGATCCGCCAGGATCCCGCCGCGTCCCGTATCGACCAGCCTTCGAGGTCGACGAACTCCCGGGCCTGTAGCTCTATCCACTCTTCCCCCCCGGCCGGACGGCCCATGATCTCGCTCACCACGACCGGCCCGGGCGAGGCGTAGAGGCTCGCGCGGCATGTGTCGTTGGACGACCGCCCGTCGCCGGGCGTCGTCGCCCGGAGCAGCGCATCGATCCGCCCTTCCGAGGCCATGCCCGCGACGAGAGAGAAGGCCTGTTCCTCCAGGGGCCCGATCGCGCAATCGATCGCGATGGGATCGGAAACGGTCCATCCCGCCCCGGCGATGCCCGTCTCGACGAGTACGACGCCGTCGAACCGTTCGATACCGGCATTCCGGAGCGTTCCCCGGAGACGGACCTCACCCCCGGCGCACGGCAGCGCCTGCCTGTCGGCGATCGAGATCGCGATATCTATACGGTGGAAGTTGGGCGCCCCCGGCGTGGGATCGGCGACGGCGATATCGGTGCGGTTGTCGTCGCGATCCGCGCCGTCGGGGCGCCGCGCGAGCGATGAACCGGGCGGCGCGTCGGGCGCCGGCGAGCCCTCGCAGAGCGGGGTTCCCTCCCCGTACCCGACGATATCGACCGTTCCCCGGAGAGAGAGGAGGCGAATCGCGTCCGGGCCGTTGCCGATCGCGCCGCCGAGCTGGAGCTCCTCCGGCAGACCGCGCGACGCGCCGCCCAAAAGCAGGTACTCCCCCGGTTCGACGCGACGTCCGCCGGGGGCCGTCCAGATCGTCTTCGCCGCCGCGCCGCCGCCGTCGACGAACTCGATCCGCCATCCGCCGATGTCGATCGCCACCGGCCCGGCGTTGTACAGCTCGACGAATTCACCGTCGCCGTCGATGCCGGGAAGATCGTAGAAGATCTCGTTGAGGACGATCCCTTCGGTGGAGGCGCCGCCGCCGCGTGCCGACAGGAGAAACACGAGGAACAGGAGCAATCGCGTCGTCATCATCCACCACCCTTCCGCTCCCGGCGGGAGCTTACAGGGTGACGGCCGGCGATCGCAAGGGAAAAATGGGGCGCGGAGGGATCAGACGAGTCCCCATGCCTTTCGCAGCGTCCATTCCGCCGCGAGCAGGGCGACGATCGAGGCGAAGAGGAGGAATTCGGCACGGAGGGGACGGACGTCGCGCCGCGTCACCCGTTCGCCGTCGAGCGACAGTCGGGCCGGAAGGCGATAAAGCAGGTCGCGATCGATCAACGCGCCTCCCGAGGCTCCGGCGATACGGGCGAGCGTTCCGCGGTCGCCGGCGATCCGCAGGAACTCCACCGAGACGGGCCGGACCGAGAAGGAAACCTGCGCCTCGATCGCCGTCTCGCCGTCGTCATCCGTCGCCGTGACGAGGTACGTTCCCGGCGAAAGCGGATCGAGGACCGCCTCGAACCGACCGTCCCGTCCCTCCACCGGCGAGAAGAGGAAAGCGGAAACGGCCGCCGTCCCGGTCGCCGATCCCGTTTGTTCGAGCAATCCCCGGATCGTGCCCGGCGTCCGCCCGCCGTTCGTCTCGGCGACGAGGCGCACCGCTTCGCCGGTCGTCCACGAGGCCCTGGCCGATCGCACCTCGAAAGCCGCGTCGCCGCCGCCGGCGAGGAACTGGATGAGTCCGCCGAAGAAGCGGTCGAAGGCGAGCGCTCCCTCGTCGCCGGCAAGCGCCCATCGCCAGAGCGGATAGCCGAGCACGGCCGCCGTGACACCCGCACCCGTTCGCTGCAGGGCGAGAAACGGCCGTCCGTCGCCGTCGAACACGAGCGGGCTCTCCGCCCCGGCGGTCGGCTCGAGACCGCCGAGCCTGAGGGGAAGCGGCGGCAGATCCGATCCAGAGACGATCTCCCCGAAGGCACGCGCGAAGGCGTTCCGCGTCGCCGGCGCCGCGGCGACGTGGAACTCGCCCGATTCGACCCGCGGCGCGCCCGTCGGCCGGACGGGGATCAGTCCGTCCCCCCCGTTTCTTTTGGCGAGGAGAAAGGATCGTTCGTCGGCAAGCAGCGCGAGGCCTCCCCCCCGCCGGACCCACCCGGCCATTGCGGACCGCATCACCGGATCGCTCAGCATCCCCGTCTCGTCCGAGACGAACAAAACGTCGACGACATCGAGGTCCCCGCCCGGATGCCATGCCCGATTTGCGCCGAGGAGCCGGTAACCCCGCCCGGGCATCCAGATGGCGACCTCGACCTCGAACCGGGGAGAACGGTCGCCGAGCCGGCGGAGAAGCGTCGCGTTCCAGTCTGCGTACCGGTCGGCCACGAGGACGCGGATCCGTTCCTTGCGGACGGCGACCGCGATCTCCTCCTCGTTGTTTCCGAGGCGCGTTTCCCCGACGATCGGCCCGGCGCGTACCGTCAGTTGTCTCTCCCCCTCGCGGGACGGCGTCCAGGCGAGGGTCGCCGTCACCGCGCCGGAGCCCCGGACAACGGTTCTCGCGAGCGTCTCCGCGCCGTCGAGCAGCGTGACGGGCACATCCCTGTCGGGGAATCCGGATATCGACAGGGTCGCCTCGATCCCGGTGCGCGTTCCCCGGTACACCGTCCGTTCGGCCTCGACGCGTTCGACCGCTACATCCGGCGGCTCGACGCTGTCGCCGAAGGCGACCGCAAAGACGGGCACCGTGACGCCCCGCTCCGGGTCGACCATGCCGCGTGTGATCCTGCCGTCGCTGAGAAGAAGAAGCGCCGCTGGCGCCGAGCTCCTGTTCCGTTCGAGGAATCCGTCGACCGCCCCCACGATGTCGCTGCCCTCGCCCGTAGCGGTCAGGTGTTCCCACGTTCCCGACGCGTCGTCGCCGAGATCGCCGGCGAACGGGATGACCCGGAGTTCGGCGTCGGATCGCGCGCGGAGCTCGTCGCGGAATCCGCCGAGCGCCTCGAGCGCCGCGTCCAGGCGCGTTCGCTCCCCCTCGTCGGCGATTCCCATGCTTCGGGAGACGTCGACGAGCGCGCCGACGATCGGCGGCCGGCGCTCGACGCGCATCGTCACGAGCGACGGATCGGCCAGGAAAACGACGAGGAGAAGCACCGCCGAGGCGCGGAATAAAAGAAGAAGCGCCCGCCTGCCCCGGGAAAGGGGCGGCAGGGTCCGGCGATACAGGAGAAAGGCGAGCACGAGGAACAACGCCGCGACCGGCGGGAGCCAGTTGCCGGCGTCGAAGACGACCCTGATGTTTCCGTCAGACACGAAACGGATCCTCCGTTATACCGCCGGGACAGTATAACGGAGGATCCGCCTGGAGGGCAAGCACACTCGGGCCGTCAGGCGTCCGAACCGTTCTCGATCGTCACGCCCGCGTTCTCGTCGACGCTCCGGTTCTCGACGTCGTCACCGCCGGGGAAACCCTTGACGGCCTCCTCCACCGTGTCGTAGCTCTCGAGGATCGTCTGGAATTCGAGCAGTTCGAACACCTCGTAGACGTCGCCGATCATGCGGGCGAGTTTCAGGTCCCCGCCGTTCTGGCGTATCTCCTTTATTTCGCTGATGAAGATGCCCCATCCCGCCGAACTGATGTAGTTGACCTCTCCGAGATCGATCACGATGTTGAACCTGCCCTTGCGCAGGAGGCGCTTCAGGCTTTCCTCGAGCTCCACGGACGTGGTCGTGTCGACATACCCCTTCACGGCGATAATGGAGACGTCCTGTCTCTCCTCCGGCCTGGAAAATACGATGCTGATGTCGTTCATCTTACCCCCGCTCCCGATCAGATGTGTCCCCCGCCGCTCGTCGCGTCGCGTTCCGGTGCGAACGCCTCGACGGCGTCCTCCTTCGATGCGTGCGGTTCGAGCAGCGTGTTGAATTCGAGAAGATCGAACACGTCGCGGACATCCGGTCGCATGCCCGAGAGCTTGATATCCCCGTTCCTCTCCCTGAATCCCTTGATTTCTCCGACGAATATCCCCCAACCCGCCGAACTGATGTAATCGACTTCGCGGAGATCGACGACGACGCGGACGTCCGAGACGGCCGCCAGCGACCGGAAACGATCCTCCAGCAACAAGCTCGTCCCGGAATCGATGAGGCCCCGCAAACTCAGCACGACGACATCGCCGATATGATCTTCTTTTATTTCAAGTACATCCATAATCTGCCGCCGGTTATCGAATCCACCACTCACGGGGAAACGATGCAAGGTTCAGTCCAACAATGCCTTGAGCAGAATAAAAATCCCCTGTCTGTCGTTCTCGGTCAACCGCAGGTTTTTCTGCGCTTTACGGTAATTCCGGTTTATCTCGAGCGCTCTCCTGAAGGAGGACGCGGCACTGTCCATCAGCAACTTGCACTGCGCGGTGTACAGGATACCGAGAGCGTTGTACCCGTCGGCGTACGTCGGATTCCGGTCCAGCATCTCGCGGACCCGGTCGAGGTATCCATCGATCGCCTTCACGTCGAGATCCCCCCCGCTCTGCAGGAAGAGAAGGTAGAGCTCGAGAACGATCTCCCGTATTCCCCCGCGGTCCGCCCCGCCACTCGCCTCGTCGAGCGCGGCGAGCGCCTCCTCGTACTTCTCCTCCCGGAAAAGCGCGCGTGCGCGATCGACGATCTCGCCCTGGATGAAGGGATTGAGCTCGACGGCCCGGGAAAGGTTCTTCTCGAACTTCTCGTCGAGATCCTTCGAGAGCTCGTAATCCTCCTTGACCACGGAATTGAGCAGGTAGGCGCGGGCGAGATTCAAATAGGGCTCTCCATAGTAGATGTTCAGCGCGATCGCGCGCTTGAAGCTCTCGATCGCCGGCGCGCACTTGCGCTCGTGCAGATACACAAGGCCGATCAGGTTGTGGAGGTCCGGATACTCCGGATTGATCTCGATCCCCTTCTGGACCGCCTCGAAGGCCTCTCCGTACTCCTCGAGGCGCAGCTTCGCCCGTCCGATCAGCACATAGGGGGCCGAATCGCCGTTTCCCTTGTCGATGGAGAGCCGGGCCTCCTGTATCGCCTCTTCGAAGAGGTTCCGGCGGCAGAGCGCCTCCGCGAGTCGCAGGTGCGCGACGGCGTCGTCCATCTTCCTGATCTTCTCGCGGGCGCCGAGCAGGAAGAGGAACCGGTCCTTGTTCTCGTTGTGCACGTGTTTGGTGAACGTGCGCGCGTCCGTGCCGGCCGGCGCTTCCGCGAGCTGATCGATGCGACGGTCGAAGAGCTCCCCGTTGACGAAGAACGAGCTCTGCACGATCTTGCGCCGCGGCAGGAAGGAGGTCTGCAGGAAGTAGCTCCTTCCCCCCTTCGCGATCTCTTCTCTCAGTTCGAAACTCTCCACGGCCCTTCCTTTGTCCGCCGGGGATTCTACCATACCGCCGCGGCGGCGGACAAGGCCGCCCGCGGTTTCATCCCGCAGGGACGAGGTCGAGAATCTCCTCGGTGAGTTTGTAATAATCGAAGGCGCCCCGGGACAGCGGCGCGTGCTCGTAGATCGTCTTGTGTTGCCCGGGCGCCTCGCGAATCGCCGTGTTGATACGGATCGTCGTCTGGAACACGCGTTCCCCGAACCGCTCCCGCACTTCCTCGAGCACACGGCGCGAGATCCTCGTCCGACCGTCGTAGAAGGTCGGAAGGATACGGTAGGATATGTCGCCCCGCTCCGTCACCCATTTCATCTCGTCGATGATCTCGATGGTCTGATCGGCGCCCACCTGGGAGAGATAATCCATCGAGAGCGGGATGATGACCTCGTCGCAGAAATTGAGGACGTTGACGTTGATCAGGTTCACCGAGGGCGGGCAGTCGCAGACGACGAAATCGCAGCCCTTGAGGAACTGCATCGATTGCCGGAGGCGCCCCTCGCGGCGCTCGGTGCCCCCGAGGACGAGCTCGACCTCGGCGAGACGCCGGCCGCCCGAATCTATGACGAAAAGATTCTCCCTCACCTGGAGGATGTCGGTATCCCCCGTCGTCAGCAGTTCCGCGAGCCCCTTCTCGGCCTCCACGCCGAAGGTGACGGCCGCGTTCCGCTGTGGATCGCAGTCGATGAGGAGCACGCGCCGACCGCTCAGCGAGAAGCCGTGCGCGATGTTGACGGCGGTCGTCGTCTTTCCCGTACCGCCCTTCATGGTCATGACAGCGTATTTCCTCATGATGTCCCGTCTTCGTCGTCTGCCGGTTTCCGGTTGCGATCGACCAGTCGTTTTCCGTACTCTCCCCAGCCGATCTCCCTGATCCGCTGATCCTTGTCCTCCCGCATGTCGCGCTTCCGCGCGACGTCCAGTTCGACGGTCCGTTCCTCGACGCGTTCCCGGGGCTTCTCGTGGAGCGGTTCGACCGATGTTCCGCCGATCGTCGGCCTGCTTTCCGTGCGATGCCCCCCGGCTTTGCCGGCCGCCGCCGATCCGATGCGCTCGTCGCCGGAGACGGATCCGGCCGGGGACGCTTCCGTTTCCTGTTCCAAAGACACGATATCGAGGGCCTCGACGGCCGCGGTCGCCGAGAGATAGTGCTGGACGAGCGGCTCGAATCCCAGATCCCTGAATATCTTGAAGATCGGCGGAGTCATGCCCGAGAGGACGAGTCGACGCCCCTGCCCGCCGAGCCGCTGCAGATGCTTGACGATGACGCCCCAGCCGCTGCTGCTGATGTAGACGACCCCCTCGAGATCGATGACGAGGTGCGCGTTCCCGTTCAGGGCGAAACGGTCGAGGCGGGATTCGAAAGCCTCGGCCGTGGACGCGTCGATCGCCCCCGTCGCCCTCGCGACGGCGATCCGCCCGTTTCGTAGCCGTTCGATCTCGATGTCGAGCCTGAGATCGGGTTCCCGCCGCCTCGCCGGCCCGTCCGCCGGCGCGTCGACCGTCCTCGCCTCACCGCCGCTTTCCCTCGTCCGTCCCGTATCGTCCGCATCCCCGTCGCTCGGCGCCGCGGCGGTTTGCGCCGCGGCGGCCGTTTCCTCCTCGACGGGCAGCGGCGCGGGGCGTTCGAAATCGCCGATCGCTTCCGCGAGGATGCTGAAGGAACGCATGATCGAATCGAATCCGAGCATATGGAAGATCGTATCGACTTCGGGATCCATGCCGAAGATCTTGATGTCCCCGTCGCCCCGCCTCACATCCTCGATCCGCGACGCGAAGACGCCCCAGCCGCTGCTGCTCACGTATTCCACCCGGGACATGTCGATGACGATACGGCGCCGCCCGCCGTCGATCAACTCGTCGAGCAGGGTCCGCAGCTTCATGCAGGAGACCGTGTCGATGACGCCGTCGAGCTCGATGACGGCGATCTCTCCGCTCTCCCCGACCGTTCCCGCCTGTATCCTGAGCGGCGTCCACGGGGAACTTTCCCCCTCGACGGGGCTCTCCACGGAGATCCGCTGCTCCAGCGTCCCTTCCCCGCCCTCGGGGCTCATCGCCGCCTCGAACAGCCTGCGCCGTTCACCGATCGGCAGCGACAGGAAATGATGCGCTTCGTCGGCGTTCTGGAAATGCATGATGATGTCGCGGAAACCGAGAAGTTCGTAGATGTCGTACACCTCGGGAGACATCCCGACGAGGACCACGTCCCCCTCCCCCTCGCGGAGTTGCCTGACGCGACCGGTGAAGATCCCCCAGCCACCGCTGCTGATGTACGATACGTCGCCCAGGTCGACGATGATCTTCCGGTACCCGTGCTCGTAGACGCTCTCGAGGACGCCTTCGAGATCGCCGGCGCTCGACGAATCGAGATTGCCGACGACGGACAGGGAGACGATCCCGCCGTCCATCTCGCGGGAGACGATCTCGATCGCTCCGCCGTCCTCCGGACCGATGTCGATGTCGAAAACCCCGCCGACTCCCGCCGCGGCGGCGGATCCGGCGCCGGGAACCGGACGGACGGGCGCCGGTACCGGCGGCGCGGGTTCGGGCCGCTTTGTTGCACGGGCCGTCGTGCCGCCCACCGGGGCGGTCGCCTCCGGCGCCGCGGCAGGCTCCGGCCCGTCGGGAAGCGCCCCGGCGGGGGCCTCGTCGACGTCCGCGGCGTCCGGATCCGGTTGCGCGGCAGGCCGGGGCGGCGGCGACGCGGCGAGTCGCTGGAATTCCTCCTCGGACATGAACCGGTTGCGGCGCATGTACTCGAGGCGTTTCTCGTACGTGTTGAGCCGCATCCGCTTCAGCTCGTCGTAGACGAGGGCCGCTGCGAGCCGTTCCTCCCGGGCTCTTCCCTCGTTGAAGGCGTTCGCCATCCGTTTGGCGCCGTACTCGGGGTGTTCCTTGATGATCTCGAGCAGTTCCCTGCGCTGCTCGATGCTGACGCGCCTGATCTCGTGCTCGGTGCGAAGCGCCTTGTTCTTCAGTCCCCGTTCGCCGTATTCCTGCAATCGCCTGCGATAGCGATAGAACGTGGAGGGAGACACCTTCATCCGCCGGCAGGCCTCGGCCACCGACAGCCCCTCCTTTTCGACGAGATCGATCAGCTTGCGCCGGATACCGACGAGCACCTCGTCGGCCATCATCTTTTCCTTGATCGCGACGACGGTGATGTCGTCGTTCTGCGGGTGTCCCTGAGTGAAATCGGCGATATCTCCCGTGAGGTGGTCGATGAATTCCGACGGCGACAGACGGCCGTACTCCTTGAGGAGTTTGAGCAGGCGATCCTCTCCGTACTGATCCCGCGACTCGTTCATCGCCTCGGTGACGCCGTCGGTGTAGATGACGAGCATGTCGTCCTTCTTCAATTTGATCTTCTCGACGTCGATCGAGCGCCGGAAGAGCGTCTCGTCGGGAAGGCTGATCCCGACGGGGAACCCCCGCGGGTTGAGGAAGAAGGTCTCGTCCGTCTCCGCCCTGAAGAGGATCATCGGATTGTGACCCGCGCTGGCGTAGGAGATGATACGGTTTTTCGAGTCCAGGATGACGTAGAAGATCGTCACGAACATCCCCTTCTTCATGTCCTCCGTGACGAAATCGTTCATCCTGGCCATGACCTCGGCTGCCGAGTGGCTGCCGCGCGCCTCCATGCGGAGCGCGGTCCGGATCATCGTCATGACGAGGGAACCGGGCACCCCCTTGCCGGAAACGTCGGCGACGACCACGCCGAGCGTGTCGTCGTCGACGTTCACGAAATCGTAGTAGTCCCCGCCCACTTCCTTCGCCGCCCGGTAGAGGCTCGCGATGTCGTATCCGCTCACGCTTGGCACCTTGCCCGGCAGAAGGGAATGCTGGATCTCCTGGGCGACCTGCATCTCCTTCTGCATCCGTTCCTGTTCCACGACGCTCTGCTGCGCCTGCCGGAACTTTGCGGTGATCTCGTTGAAGGCGGTGGCGATCTCTCCGATCTCCTCCGGGCCGTCGATGCGGATCTCGTCGTCGAGCGATCCCTCTCCGATTGCGCGGACGCCGTCGGTGAGAGCCTGTATCGGCTTGACGAGAACGGAGATGAGCAGGTAGATGAGGGCGATCCCGACGAGGAGGATCCCCGCGAGGATCAGGCCCGTCTTGAAACGGGGATCATTTATCCCCGACTCGACGACGCGCTGCGAGACGCCGAGCACGACGCGTCCGATCGTCACGCTCCTGCCGCTCTCGTCGTCGGAGAGCCGCACCGGCAGATTGAGCTCGCGGATCGAATCGCCGCCGCCGATCGTCAGCCAGACGCCCCGTTCGGGCATCACTTCCGCGCCGGCGGACGGCGCGTAGGCCCGGCCGAGCTCGTCGACGTCGCTCGAGGCGACGATCAGGCCGCCGTCGTCGACGATGCGCGCGTAACGCATGGCGGGATACTTCCCGAGCTGTTCGGCGATGAAGACCGTGACGTTCCGGTATTCGGGGCTGTAGGGATCGGTCGCGGCGACGATGGCGCTCTGTCCCTTCGTCTCGAGCGCGCGGCCGAGATTCGTGTAGCTCATCCAGACCGAATTCCGCTGGAGATTCACGTCCCGCGTCTGGTTGACGAACTGCACGCCCCAGAGGAAGAGCACGAGACCGAAGAGGCCCAGGGCCGCGCGAAGGGCGAACTTGAAGCGGAGCGTCGAGGTCCAGCGACGGCGCACCCCGGCGGGAAGCGCGGCGACGCCGCTCATGCGTTTGGCCATGTAGAGCCGGTTGCCGGCGGGGGACGCGGCGTAATCGAGATCGTCCATCAGGCGGTTCATCAGGTAGATCCCGAGCCCGCCCTTCTTTCCGATCTCGACGTACTGCTCGAGATCGGGATCCTCGATCTTGCTCCAGTCGAAGGGAACGCCGCGATCGAAGATGTTTATCTCGACGGATCCCGGCGCGGCCTGGACGTCGATACGGATATCGCCGCCCCTTCCCGCGTAGGCATGCTTGATGATGTTCGTGCATGCCTCGTCCATCGCGAGCTTGGTGTTGTTCGTCTCGCGTTTCGAGAAACCGGCGCGGACGCAGACGTCGGCGATGAAGTCCCTGACTTCGATGAGGCTCGTATCGACCGCCGGGATCTCGAGATGGAAGGTCTCGGGTCCGTCGAGCAGGTTCTTCTTCGCCACCTATCGTCCCTCCGGGGCATCGATCCGCAGGAGCCGAGCCTCGGCCTCCTCGATGTTCTTGCGCACGCTCTCGTTATCGGGATCGATATCGAGGATCTTGCGCCATTCCCTGATGGCCGCCTCGTAGTTGTGCTGCGTGTAGTGCTTCATCCCCTCGATAAAGAGCCGCCGGATCTCTTCCTTCTCTTCGGACGTGAGCGGCACCATGCGGCGTTCGGCCCGCCGGAGCAGGTCCTTCGCCTCCTCGTGGTCGGGATGCCGCTGGAGCAGACGCCGGCAGAGCCCGATCGTCTCGTCGTACCGTCCCGCGCCGAACGCGTCGAGGGCGTTCTGGAAGAGCTCTATCGTCTCCAGCCGATCGCTGGCCGTCCGGTAGGTCCGCTGCAACTCGTCCATCCGCCCCTTCACCCGTTCGATCCCCGCCCCGGCCTCGGCGTGTCCCGGTTCGATCATGAGCACGATGTTCCATTCGCCGAGCGCGGCGGCGTACCTGCCGGCCGCCTCGTGTCCGAGGGCGCGCGCGCGGTGCTGCGCGGCTTGTTCGGCGAGCTTGTCGTTCGTGCGCGCGAGGTAATCCGCCGCCGACGAATTCCCGGGATCCAGATCGAGGACATGCCGCCATTCGGCGCGTGAGAGGATGTATTCGTTGTCGCTGTAATACTGAAGGCCGAGCCGGAAGTGCTGATCGACGAGGAGCGCCGTCTCCGACGACGCCGTCCGCTCCTGCTGGACCCTGATGATCTCCTCGCGTACGACCGCGAGGGTCTCGGCCGCGGCGGCGTTGCCGGGATCGTACTCGAGGACGATCTTGAGCTCGTCGAGGGCTCCCTCGTACTCGCCCCGCGCCCGGAAGTCCCGGGCACTGCGCATGTGGCTCTCCACGCGGCCGGCGAAGACCTCGCGGAGCCTCGCATCGTCGGCGATACGCCTGCGTTCCGCCTCCGCCGCTTCCTTCTCGGCGAGAGTGGCGCCGATTCGCATCGAGACCGTCATCGGGTGGGAGGTGCCGGCCTCGTCGCGGCTGAAGAAGCCGTAGTCCGCCCGGTAGCCGCGCCAGCCGAAACCGACGCCCGCGGTGACCCCCTCCCCGTCGAAACCGACGCGGATACTGAAGAGATCGCGGAATCCGAATTCCACGCCGGCGCGGAGATTGCCGTCGTCCCGCTCCGGCATGTCCATCTGGACCGCCAGGGCGAGGCGTGACCCGTTGGCGAATGGACGCTCGTACCCCGCGCCGACCATGATCGTCCGGTCGACGCGATCGGCGACGCTGACGAGCTTCGTCTCGGCGCCGACGATATCCTGGAGGTTGCAGCCGAGAATGAGGCCCGGAACACGCGGATGGCCGTAGAGCAGGCCGACGTCGAGCCCCGTTCCCGTGTCCGAGAAGTCGCCGACACGCTGGTGGAGCACCTTGACCGACGATCCGGCGGTGAAGGCGCCGATCCAGCGCCAGGGCAGATCGACGGCGTATCCGAGGATCGCCTGGCTTTCCCGGTAGGTGATCTCCCCCGTTTCCCGGCTGAAGGCGTCGAACCCGCGGATCCCGTCGGTGCCGACGGTCATCAAACCCAGCCCGATCGAACCGGCCCGCATCGTCGGATAGACGGCGCCGAGGAACTCGTAGGACGCGTCGCTGAACCCCGAGAAGAGCGGTATGTGATTCGCCATGAGGGTCGGCGACGCGTTGCGCTTCAGGGCCGCCGGATTGTAGTAGAGCGCCGAGGCATCGTCGGCGAGGGCCGTGAAAGCGCCGCCGAGGGCGATTGCGCGGGATCCGGCGCCGATCGAGAAGACCGAACGCGTCCCGCCGGTGCCCTCCTGCGCGCACGCGTCCCCGCCGGCCCACGCGAGGGCCGCGACGAGCATTGCCGCTGCCAAGCGTTTTCTCATCAAACTCCTACTTGGCGACCGCTATCTTGAAGGTCGCCGTCTGCCCGCCAGCCTCGATGCGGCACAGATAGATGCCGTTGCGCACGATCTCGCCCGCCCCGTTCCTGCCGTCCCATTCGACTTCGCACCACGCGCCACCCTCGGCGCCGATGGCCCCCGCTTCGCCGGCGGATATCTCTCTCGTCCATACGAGCCGTCCGGTGAGGTCGTAGATCGCGATTCTCACGGCCGCGTCGCTCATGAGGAAATAGGAGATGCGCGTCGGCTCGGATCCGGCCATGAAGGGGTTCGGATAGTTGTGCGCGTATTCCTCGAAATCGTCGCTCATCACGGACATCGGTCCGCTCGTGAAGCGGCCGGCGATGTCGCCGCCGTCGACTTCCCACACGACGCCGACCCGCGGACCGGAGGCGCCGCCGATCCTGAAGACGACATCGCGGCTCCCGGCGATGTCGAGCCTGAGCTCTCCCGTGGGCGCTCCCGCTGAGACGTCGACGGAGACGAGGACCGTGTCCGTTTCTCCCGGCTCGAGCGTGTACGTTCCGGCGACGGGTATGGAGACGGGATTGTCGTCCGTCGCCGTCGCGACGTAGGTCTCGCCGCGGGCTGTCAAGGCCACGCGCGAGACGTACCGCGCGGCCCGATCGTGTGCCTCGGCGTCGGCGTCCGCCGCCGTGACGCGCAGGGTGTCGAGGCCGACGGTGTACGAAAGCGTGTTGTCGAAGACGACCCTGAGCACGGGAACGTTCCGGGCCCCCCGCGGCACGACGTAGGGCGGAATGGTATCGAGGGCGGAGACGTTGAGCATCGAGACCGACGCCGCCTCCGTCTGCACCGGGATCGGCACCGAGGCCGTCGCCACCGACGCCGGCTCGCCCGAGTTCTCGTCGATGGCGACGGGATCGACAAACCGTACCGAGATGAACTCCGGCGGCGTCGGCGAACCGGGCGCGCGAAGTCCCCAGGTCACGGGAATCCCGGGCGTGTAGGCTTTTTGCGGCGTCTCTCCCGCGCCGTCGAGAACGTAGCCGTCGGGCGGGACGATCTCGATCGTCGCACCCGTCGGATCCACTCCCGCCTCGCCGAGATTGGAGACGGTCGCCTCAACGGTGAACGCGAGATCGATCGACACGCGCCCGTCGAGCGCCTCGGGCGGCCCGGAGATCGCCGCGGCGAGATCGAGTCTCGCCGCCTCGACCGTCGTGACGTCCATCGACACGCCGGCCACGGTGAAGGTCGTTCCCGCGTTGCCGTCCGTACCGCCGGCGGAGAGCGCGAAGGATGCGGCGGGCGAGGGCAGCGACGGAGCGGTGACGAGCCATTCGACCTGCACCGCGGCCCCCGATCCGTCTCCGATATCGCGCCGCTCCGATTCCTCGACGGCGTATCCGGCCGGCACGGCGAGTTCGACCCATGCGTCGACCGTGTTCGACGACGGGGTCACGACGCCCCTGACGGTGAAGGTCTGGCCCGATGAGACGATCCTGTCCGCCGCTCCGGCGGGTTCCGGGACGGAAAGGGCCTGGCCGGCGATCACGGCCGCTTCCTCCGTCGCCGCGACGATCCGCGCCTCGGCGACATCGACGACCGCCGGCCCGTTCGCGTTCCTGTCGACGGGAACCGCCGAGATGCGGACGGCGAGGGTGTCGAGCGAGATCCCCGCGGGGGCGATCAGCGACCAGGTCACCGGCGTACCCGGCTCGAAGGGGCGCGTGAGGGGCTCGCCGGCCGGATCGACGCGTCCCACCCCGGCGGGGATCGCGAGCGCGAGCGCTCCCGACTCGTCGACCTCGGCCGATCCGGGCGGATTCGTCACGGTGGCGGAGACCACGAAGGTCTGCCCCGCCGAGAGGGTGTCGTCGACGGCCCCCGCGGGCGCGGCGATCGCGGCCGAGACGGAGAGGCGCGCCGGTTCCTGGATCTGCAGCGTCTCCGTCGACTCGACCGCCTGGATCGGATCGACCCGCTCCCCCGTGTTGATCGAGACGGCCCGCTCGATCGCCGCGCGGAGCGTTTCCAGGTTGGGGATGTCGCCCGCGGTGACCTCGAAGAGGAAGAGCCCGCTTCCTCCCGAATCGATCCGCGGGCTTCCCGCCACGAGCCTGGTCGTCGACCGCGCGCCGTTCTCGGCGACGAGGCTCACATCGACGCTGTCGAGATCGTCCCCGCCGGTGTTCTCGACGGTCACGACGATGCCGAAGATCTGGCCGGTATTGACGATCGACGTGTTCGGGGGCGTACCGCCGTTCGGCGCGTCGCTCACGATGGAGACGATCCGCACGCCGGACGGCTTGCGCACGTAAACCGTCGTATCCCGTTCGGCGATCGCGTACACGGCGCCGGGATCGTTCTCGCCCGTCCAGCGGACGCCGGCGCGCACATCGACCGTCCCCGTGTCGTTCCCCGTCGTGGAGATCGCGTAGACCAGCGAATCCGAGTCGCCTCCCGGCAAAAGCAGATCGGGCCGTCCCGAGGCGAATCCGCCCGGCGGTTCGACGAGGTAGCCGCCAAGAGCCACCCCTGCCCGCGCGAAGGAGACGTCCCCCTGCGACGGGACGGCGAAACGCGCGGTCCCGGCGCCCTCGTTCGATATGCGGAGCGTGACGTGCCAGTCGACGGTCTGTCCCGCGTTCACCTCCGGCTGCGACGGGACGGCGGCGTCGACGACCACCCGGGCCGGCGCCTGGATGAATGCCGCCGCCGTGTCGTCGACCGCTGACTGGAGGACGTACAGATCGCCTTGGCCGGAGTTCACGTCAATCGCCGCCTCGATCGCCGCATTGAACAGTTCCGCCCCTGGAACCGCGGAGGCCGTGACGTGGAAGGTGTCGACGCGCGTCTCGCCGCCCGCGATGAACGGCACCGTGACCGGCGAATCGTCGACCGTCGAGAGCCCGGCGGCCCGGAGGGACACGTCGACGTCCGCCGCGGAGGCCTCGCCGACGTTCTCGACCTCGAAGAGAACGGGGAATCGCTGTCCCGTATCGACCCGGGGGGCGTTCGGCGCCGCGGTGGAGACGGCGATGAGCCTGAGCGCCGCCGGCGACTGGACGCGGACCGTGTCGCGTGTTCCCGGATCGGACCGGTCGTCGAGAAGGAGATTCCGGTTGTTCTCGAGGAAGGCCGCCCTGGCGATGAGCTCGAGATCCCCGCCTCCGGGCAACGCGGGCGTCGAAGACACCACGAAACGGAGCCTGCCGCCCTCGTTCGCCGCGAGCGTCGTCTTGCCGCCGACGAAGGTCGCCGGCGTCGGATGCGCGGAGACGCCGAACGATGGGTCGTAGAGCGTCGTGCTGTCCGGCAGGAGCGTCAGGACCGCCTCTCCGTCGTTGCTGACGTCGACGAGGATTTCCCACGGAGCGGTCTGCCCGGCGGTGACCGTCTCCCGGCCGGCCCTAATCGAGACGACGAGCGGCAAGGCCGGGGCCTGCACGGCCATCACGCCCCATCCGCCGCTCAGCGTGTTGTCGGACAGCGTCCCGCCGCTGTTGATGTCGATCGCGGAGACGTACCCGTTGACCAGTACCGTCCCCGTCGTCGAACCGGTCGCCGTCACGTCGAAGAGGAGCGTGTCGATCTGCCCGCCCGCGAGCGTGTCGCCGCCGGAGACGACGAGGTCTGGATCGGGGGTGACGGTGTATTCGCCCGTGACCTCTCCCCCGCCGACGACGGTGAATGTCAGGCTCGCCGCTTCCGTATCCACGATGACCGACGCCTCCCCGGTGTTGTGGAGGACCATGAAGGCGGGCCACAACGGCTGCACGCCGCGGGTCACGCTCGCCGGCGTCTGGACGGCGAGGATGCTGAGCTGCGGGGCGTCCTCCACCGTGAGGGATTCGGGACTCGCCGCGATCTCCTGGAAGAAGGGATTCCCGTTCTGCGATCCGACGAGCCTGGCGAGAACGCCGTAGCGCCCGTGCGCGAGCTCCGGAAGCACCTGTTCGCCCTCGAAACGCAGGCGCGTCTCCCCGCCGCCGGGCAGGACGGTTTCAGAAAGCGTCGAAAGCGGGGCGCGGAACGTGTCTCCCTCGGCGTCGCCGAAGAGCACCGTCGTCGCGTCGCGATCGAGAAGCACCGTCGCGTGGTCGGGATCGTCGCTCCACACCGTCAGCTCCATCGATATCTCCGTGCCGCTGCTGGCGGCGAGCGGCGCGAGGGATCCCGGCAGGTAACGCGGATCTGGCGGATACTCGAAGGTGACCGAATCGGTCGTCGTCGCCTCGTCGAGCAGGACATGGACCCGCCGGTCGCTGTTCTTTTCCGTGGCCACCGCGCCGCCGATGACAGGTCGTCGACCTGCGGGCATGTCCCCGGTGACCGTCACCGGGAAGGTCAGCGTCCCCGAATCCCCGGCGTCGAGACGGTCGCCGCCTCCGTCGAAGGCGTCGGGATGATCGATGACGAAACCGGTTCCGCCGGGAAGATCGACGAACGTCGAATCGACGTCGCCGAAATCGACGGCCACGCCGGAGCCTCCGTCGTTCCTGACCGTCATTGCGATCGACCACGCCCCGGGCTGTCCGATCGTCACCGGATCCCTGCTCGCCTCGAGAGCGGTCACGACGAGCACGGCGGGCGACTGGATCTCGACGGCAGCCGACGGGGAAACCGTCACGTCGATCGGTCGGCCGCTGTTCGTCTCCGTGCCGCCGATCGACGCGCCGAATCCGCAGGCGCCGATCGCGCTTCCCGTCCTGTCGATCGTGAATACGAGCGTATCGACCGTCTCGCCGCCGAGCACCGCCCCGCCGCCCGCGAGACTGTCCGGAACGATGATGACGAATCCGTCGGGAAAAGACGGATCGAGCGCGGTCCGCGGTGCGGCGAGATCGAGCGCCGCATCCGACTCGCCCCGGTTCTCTACGACGACGTCGACGCGCCAGTCGCGAGTCTGGAGGGCCGTCGCGCTGCCGACCGACGGCTGTATCGCCCGCACGACGAGGTCCGCCGGCGTCTGGACGAGGTAGCTCCCCTTCCCGCCGAACTCGGTCGTGGCGATCAGCGTGCCGCCGCTGTTGAGGTCGACGCCTTCGACGGTCGCGTCGACGACGACCGTGCCGACGGTCATCGGTCCCGCGGGATCGTCGGCGAAGACGACGGCGAAGGAGTCCGTCTGGCCGCCGGCGAGCGTCTCTCCCCCGGGCGTGAAATCTGCGGGCGTGAGGACGATCTCGTCCGTGACGTCGCGGACGCCGACGGAAAGCCTGAGTGCGAGATCGTCGAGTCTCACCGGCGCCTCGCCGTTGTTCTGCACGTGCACGCGCGCCGCCCATGGCGCCCCCTGGTCGGCGGTCACCCGGTCGCCCGGAATCATGTCGATCCTCGCGATCGCCAGCTGCGAAGGCTCCTGCACGGTCACCGGATCGGTGATGTCGAGATCGACCGCCAGGGGCAGGCCGTTCTCCTCGCCGACGACACGGACGACCGCATTCCGGGCGCCGGTCGACATCGCGGCGGGAATCGTCACCGATTCGAACCAGAGCGTGTCGCCTCCGGCGCCGATCGTCGTCCCCCGGTCGGCGTCGAGGAACGCGACGTAGAAGACGGCCCCGTCAAAGAAGAAGATCCGCGTCGAATCGGGATCGCAGTCGACGGTCGCTCCGCCGGCGTTGGCGATTCCCACGCTGAACGAGACGGCGCTGCGCTTGCTGACGACGGCTGGCGCGAGCGAACCGCTCTCGTATGCGAGAAGGGCCGGCTCGACGACGTCGACCGGGTCGGCAATCGCGATCGTCGTATCGAAGGCCCCGCCGTTCTCCGTGCCGAAAAGACGGACGCTGGCGATACGGAGACCCGTGTCCATCGCGGCGGGGATTTCGGCGGCCGAGAATCGCAACGTCGTCGTCACCCCGCCGGGCAACGCGTCCTCCGCGCCGAGGGGCGCGCTGAAGACCGCCGTGCCGTCCGAGAAGGAGAAAACGGTTTCGTCGGGATCGAGGATCACCGCCGCTTCGGCGTCGTTGCGGAGATCGACGGCGAAGGACTGGACCTGTCCCTTCGAGACGGTACGAGGCTCGAGGGAATTCGGTTCATAGGCGATCGATGCCGCCGACTGGATCAGCCAGACGGCGCGATTCTCGTCGGCCGACGTGTCGCGCACCTCCATGCCGTCCGTCCGGGCGATGACCGACGCATCGATCGTGTCGGCACCCAGCGGGGAGCCGGGCAGGACGAGGACCGGGTACGTGTAGATCCCCTCCTCTCCCTGGAGGAGGGTATCGGGCAGCGGGGGCGTCCAGTCTCCCCCGCTGCCGTACGAGCCGGTGCGGAAGGAGAGCTGTATCGTCTGGACGAAGATCGGCGATCCCCCGTCGTTCCTGAGCCTGACCGCCACCGGCACCGTGTCGCCTCGGCTGACGATGTTCCGGGCGGGCAGTATGCCGACGATCTTGACGTACGAGACGGCGACGGCGTTGGATCCGGCGCCGAACTCGATCGCGTAGGACGATCCGTGCCTGTCCGTCCCGGCGACGGAGACGCGCGGCGTGTAGTTGCCGCCGAGCAACGCCGGCGGCACCTGCCGCGCGGCGAACCTGAGCGTGTCGCTCGCGTAGCCGTCGAGATACAGATCCGCGGCGAGTGGCGCCTCGTAGAGATTCCCGACGCTGTCCGCGATGGAGATCCTGCTCGGCGCGCGTATCGTCAGCCCCGTGGAACTGGCGTTCGAGACGGCGACCCTGAAAGCGACGGTGTCGCCCGGCACGATGAAACCGGGACGGACGGAGCCGCCGTACCCGCACGACGGCGGCGGCGCGAACACGAGCGAAGCCGTCCCCGCCGCGCTCCCCTCGACGCTCGTGAAATCGACGGCCACGTCGCCCGGCGTCGTCGACGACTGAATGAAGACCGACACGCGGCCGCTTTCTCCCGTCACCCGCTGGTACCCCGGAAGAGCGGGATCGATGTCATCGCTGTCGACCGTTCCGCCCGTCGTTTCCACGGTGATGCGCGTCCCCGGCGCGACGACATTCCCGAAACGGTCGACGACCGGATCGGTGGTGATCGCGCTCGTCGAGATCCCGTTCGCGGTGATCGTGTCCGGAACGACCGAGACGATCCCGATCGGACCGTCGGGAAGATCGGGAAGGATCTCGATCGGATCGCTCGAGCTCGCGCCGAGCCCGGAGCCCTGGACCGCGGCGGTGAAAACGATCGAACCGGCCGTGTCCACCGAGGCCGTGACGAGAGCGGAACCGTCGGAGAGCGTCACCGGGTTTACCGACCACGAGACGAAACGGTCCGCGCCGAGGTCGACGACCGTCGTGTCGTCGCCGTAGGCCGGGTTGTCGTTCGGGTCGTAGGCGACCACGAGCACGTCGAAATCCTGGCCGGCCGTCGGCGCGTACGAGGCGGGAACGATCGTGAAGCGCGATATGCTGCCCGCCGCCGTCGAGACCGAGAAGGCCGTCCGCTCGCGCTCGGCCGGATCGCCGTCGAGGATCAGCGCCTCGACGGTGTTCTCGCCGGCGATCGTGTCGGTGGTCAGCGTCACCCAGGCGAGCCCCGCCGCGTCGGTGGCGACGACGCCGTCGTTCGGCGCTCCCGTGGCATCGGTCAGGAGGGGATCGCCGCCGAGATCGCTCGTCACATCGAACCAGACGACTTCGCCGCCCACGGGATTGCCCCACTCGTCCCGAACGCGCGCCGCGAGGATCACGTCGTCTCCGGCGACGACGCCTGTCGTGTCCCCGCTCACCTGCGAGATCCGGTACGCCGGGGCGCTCGAGAAGGTGAGCGTCTCGCCGAGGGAAGGGGAAGACAAGGTGTCTCCCGCAATCGAGAGGATCGCGACGCGGTCCGTCCCGACGACGGTCGACACGGCGTCGAAGGCCGCTTCCCCCCCGCCGAGCGTGAGCGTGTCGGGAAAGAATCCGACCAGCCCGGCCTCGGAGACGGGAACAAGCCGCGTCGTGTCGTCCGCGGTGATCCGGTTGCCGTTGGCATCGTAGGCCGAGACCGTTCCGGAGAAGTTCTCGCCGGCGGTGAAGTGGTCGCCGTCGATCGAGAGAAGAACGTACGCCACGTCCCCGCGCGGCACGGTCTGGACGTCCCACGTGTTCGTCTCGAGCTCCGCTGGCGATCCGTCGAGAATCGACGCCCGGACGCGGTTCAACCCGGCGGCCGTCCCCGTGCCGAGCATGACCGACGACACGCCGTCGGCGCGCGTGACGCGCTGCGAGGCGGCGAGTCCTCCGCCTCCCTGTATCACGGTGAAGGAGACCGTCTCGCCGTCGACCGCGTTGCCGTAGCGGTCCAGGACGGCCGTCCGCATGCGCACGGAATCGCCTGCCGCGACTCCCGTGCTGTCTCCGCCGAGATCGACCATCCGCCACGCGGGGGCGTTGTCGACGTCGATCCGGCCGCTGTATCCGACGGCGGGGAACGGCCCGCCGCTCACCCTGATCCGGATGGCCGCGGCCTGGTGGTACCTGATACCGACTCCCGCGTAGATGCCGCCCGAGAGACGGCCCGTCCTGACGGTCAGGAGGCTGTCGGCCAGCGTTGTCGAGTCGGCCGCGAGCACCGCTGCGAGATCGATGTCGTAACCGGCCGTCGTGACGAGGTTGCCGTACGCGTCTCTCGCCGCGACGGAGAGAGCGATGTCCTCGTCGGCGGTGACGCTGTCGGTCGCCGCGACGTCGTAGTGATCCACCGTGGCGCTCGCCAGTATGCCCACGTCGACGTCCGTCGGGGAGAGGACGGCCGCCTCGTCGCTGAATCCGATCGTCCAGTCGCCCGCTGCGGTGCCCCGCCCGTAGAGCGCGACCTGCCCGCCGGAAAGGTCGACGGCCGTCACCGGGACGCCGAAATCGGTGAGACTGAACTCGAAGCCGCCTCCTGCCGGCGCATCGATCAGCACGCGGCTCGTGTTCGCCGGATCGAGGTTGTCGTTGCTGTCGACCGCCTTGACGACGAAGGAGAAGCTGGTACCCGCCGGCGATTCCGATTCGGAGAGATCCGTGACGATGAGCTTCGTCGCCCCGCTCGCTACCGTCGTGTAGACGACGTCGGCGATCGCGGACGAGGGCAGGTACGAATGCGAGGCGTCGATGACGTCCTGCACCCCCGCCGCCGCGGGCGCATCGTACGAGACGGTGACGGTGCCCGTCGAATCGCTCGAACCGGACCGGATCGTCGGGCCGAGTTCGGTCGTCGGATTCGGGTTCGTGTCGTCCGCCGACAGGCCGCCGTCGGCCGGGGAATCCTTGATGAATACGGTGAGATTCTCTCCGACGACGAGGTTGCCGAAGCGGTCGGCGAGAGTGGCCGTCACGACCGTCCTGCTGTTCACCGTCACGTTCCCGGTGCCCGGCGCGAGCAGGACGGAGGCGAGCAGATCGTGATCGGTCGTCGCCGTGTACAGGACATCCGTCACGCCGCCCGAGGCGATCGAGGCGCGCGCCTCGTCGGAGTCGGCGCCGCTTGTCGTCCCGAGACGCCAGTACTCGCACGAGGCCTCGCCGTCGCCGCCGGTGATCGCGGTCGTCTGCGTTCCCGGCGCGGACAGATCGGTGTCGATCCCGCCGTCGCCCCGGCTGACGGCGAAAGTGACCGTCTCGCCGGGAACGGGGTTGCCGAACGCATCCTCGACGCCGGCGACGAGGGGATCGGGAACGGGATCGTCGACGACGGCCCGCTGACCGTCGCCGGAGACGAGGAAGATGCGGTCGGCGACGGCGTTGCCGACGACCAGCGGCGCGGCGCTCGCGGAGAGGACGCTCCCGTACCGCACAAGAATCGTGATCGCCTCGGCCTTCTCGTCGGTGACGGAAAGGGTCGCGATACCGCCGTCGGCCGCGGCGTAATCGTAACTCGCCGAATCCTCCCCGAGATTGGCCAGCGTGCCCGCCGCGCCGGCGAGCCCCCAGGTGATGTTGTCCGCGGCCTCGTCCGTGTCGGTGTAGACGAATATCTCGCCGTCGAACCATTCGACGCGGTTGTCGAACGCGTCTCGCGCGTCTATCGTCACGTTCTCGGCGACACCGGCCGTCCCGGTTTCGTCGTGAGTGACGATGAAAGAGGCCGGATCGCCCGCGCGGCAGACGACAGCGGCGGTTTCGAGTGTCGGCGTTCCGTCGAGGCGCGCACCGACCGTCTTCATCCCGGCCACCGTCGAACGGATCGCACCCGCGGCCACCCCGTCGCTCCCGGTGATCCCCGTCGGCTGGACGATCGTGTTGCCGGCGCCCGTCGCCTCGATGGTCACGACGATCCCCGGCACTGGATTTCCCCGCGCGTCGAGGACGGTGACGATGACCGGCGCCGCGTCGACGCCGTCCGCGGTGATCGTGTCCGCCGCCGATACGACCGTCGTCACGCCCGGATCCGCCGGGCCCGCCTCGAAGAGGATCGTCTCGTCGTCGGCGACGAGGACGCCGTCGATCCGCGCCCGCACCGTCTTCGTCTCCGCGACGGTCGAACGGATGCTCCCCGTCGCGACGCCGTCGAAACCGGTCGAGCCCACCGGCTGCGTGATGCCGTTGCCGCTCCCGGTCGCCTCGATCGTCACCGCGACGCCCCCCACCGGGTTGTCGTCGCCGTCCCTGACCGTCACCGTGATCGTCGCCTCGTCCGTGCCGTCCGCAGTCACCGTTCCGCGGTCGCTGACCACCTCGCTCCGGGCGGTGCTCGCCTGGCCGGAAATGAAGAGAAGCACCGCCGTCGAGTCGATGAGCTGCCCGTTGATCCGGGCCCGCATCGTCTTGGGCTCGGCGACCGTCGAGCGGATCGCTCCCGCCGCGGTGCCGTCGGATGCGGTCGGATTCGTCGGCTGTATGACGTTGTTTCCCGTTCCGGACGCCTCGAGCGTCACGATCGCCCCGCTCACCGAATTGCCCTGCCCGTCGCGCGCGGTGACGACGATGATCGCCGCCTCCACACCGTCCGCCGTCACGGTATCCCGGTCGGCGCCGATCCCGGACGCCGCGACGCTCGGCGGCCCCGCTCGGAACGCCACCGCGGCCGTATCGGTCACGAGAACGCCGCCGACGCGCGCACGCACCGTCTT